>NZ_JAYGHM010000095.1:0-22864 GCF_034931125.1 Rivularia sp. UHCC 0363
CTTACTGAAAGGAGCAAGGAATCGCAGTTTCGACTGATTGATTCCTTGCTCCTTTATTTTGTGGGAATATTTTTTTAGAATTTATTGTGCTGGCTCTGGCAATATGGATGCAAGAAGTCATTAAAATCGAGTGACTATATTCACGCAAAGACCAAAATGCAAGTTCCCTTTTTATTATGAATAATTCTCCTGCCAATGGTAGTGCGGATAAATTGATATCTAATATCCACAAGGAAAAAGAACACGAATTGGAATCACAATCCCCAATCAAAGCGGTAGGAAGTGAGTTTGACCAAGCGATGATGCGGCGCTGTTTGGAACTGGCTCGCCGCGCTTTGGGGCTGACTTCACCAAATCCGATGGTAGGAGCGGTAATTGTTAAGGATGGTGAAATTGTCGGGGAAGGTTTTCACCCTCGCGCTGGTGAACCCCATGCTGAAGTTTTTGCTCTCAAAGCTGCGGGAGAGAATGCCCGTGGAGCAACGATTTATGTGAGCTTGGAACCTTGCAATCATTACGGACGTACTCCCCCATGCTCCGAAGCTCTGGTAGCCGTAGGTGTGGCAAAAGTGGTGGTGGGTATGGTCGATCCGAATCCTTTAGTCGCAGGAGGTGGAATTAAGCGCTTGCGTTCTGCTGGAATAGAGGTAATTTCGGGGGTAGAAGAAGAAGCCTGTCGCAATTTAAATGAAGGGTTTATTCATCGCATTCTTTATAAAAAGCCTTTGGGAATTTTGAAATACGCTATGACTTTGGATGGCAAAATTGCTACTACTACAGGACATAGTATTTGGGTCACGAATCAAGATGCTCGTGACGCAGTTAGACAGCTACGGGCCCAATGCGATGCTGTAGTTGTTGGTGGAAATACAGTACGTCAAGATAATCCCCGTCTTACTTCTCGCTTGTTAGGAGCGCCCAATCCCTTACGAGTTGTGATGAGCCGCAGTCTTGATTTACCTTCCACAGCACATCTGTGGCAAACTGAGGAAGCTCCTACTGTTGTATTAACAGAACCTGGAGCTAACCCGGATTTACAAGAACTTTTAAAAAAACAAGGTGTAGAAGTGGTGGAACTATCACCACTCACCCCCGAAAAAGCAATGGCTTATTTATATGACCTAGGTTTTTGTAGCGTGCTGTGGGAATGTGGAGGAGTCTTAGCCGCAAGTGCAATTTCTTCGGGAGCAGTACAAAAAGTTCTTGCATTTATTGCCCCAAAAATTATTGGTGGGAGTAATGCTCCCACACCAGTGGGTGATTTAGGTCTTACTACAATGACTCAAGCGCTAGCTTTGGAACGTGTAGAGATGAGAATTGTAGGTTCTGATTGTTTGGTGTCCGGATACTTAACAAGCGGCGATCGCTAATGATTTCCGATAAATGTATCGTGGGTTGTTTGTCAAAAGTTAGGGATGATGTTTTTACAATCTCAATTGAACGTTGAATGTAAATTGTATTGGCGTTCATGGGCTATATCGCGGATAAGAGGAAGTCGGGACTGAATGTAATCGCAAAGAAAATCGGTTTCATGACAATCTAGCGATGCTTGGTTTTTTGTTTGTTTGACCAACAAGTTAACCAAGCTTGCATCATCCATTTGCAATAATGTCTTGGTTTGAGTTTCTTCAATCACTGACCAAAGTTGACGCATGATTTTAGGAGTCATCAGACCTCCGTTAATTAAAACTTTCATTAGTTTTTTTAGGATACACAATTTAAACAGTAATGTCCGGTATTAGCTTACAACATGACACAAGTGTTATAAGAAACTTAATATATTGAGTTATTAGTTGATGAAGCTTAAGAATTAACAATTATACACAGCAATTTTAAGACAAAAAATGAGAAATTGGAATTTTTTTATTCATAATTTTCCTGTTTGTTATTTAGACTACGAATCCATCAGGGATAGAGTTTACAAATTTTATCAAACTTATTTATATTAGTATATTTCATAAAAATTAACTAAAAAAGGAGTGTAGACTATTGTTGAATATTACACATTTGTAAATCAGGAACAATTAAGATATTTGAAACAGTTTAATAATCAAATAACTACCGAAAATTATATCAAAGATTGTTTGTGTTAAGATTTTTTACATTGAGCTTTACAAATCATTCATGATAATTGATCGACTTGCTTTTTTTTGGACTGATTACAACTGGTATACAATTATTATTGTTTCTGACAGTTTGGACAATAGTAGTAACGTCTTCCGCCGGTAATATCTTTAACAATAGAAGTGCTGCAAATATAGCAGGGTTTATTTTCGCGTCCGAATACCCAGTGACGATATTCTTGTCGCTTGCATCCTTTTGCTTTTAACTGTGTGACTAGTTCTAGATTATTGGTAATACCTTTAGTTTGATAAGATTGCTGGGGAATACTAAGCGCTGCTTGAGCTAGTTTGTGTAATTGTTTTTGATTGCAATCTATCGGACGCAAAATCGGATGTAGTTTTGCAACAAATAGAATTTCACTACGTAAATAATTACCGTTACCTGCAAGAAAATGTTGGTCAAGAAACAAGGTAGCAAAACGTTTTTTGTAAAATTGTTTATCCTGTAGTCTATTAATTACTTGCTCTAAATTAAGTGCTTCATCTAAAATATCAGGACCAAGACGATTGAGAAATGGATGAAGGGCTAATTGTTCTTGGTTTAAAACTTCAATATCGGAAGCACTATATAATAATGCTGAATTTTGGTGATTGTGAATTGCTAAACGTAGCTGACGGTTATTTATAGGGTAATCGTAAGCTTTACGCACCATCCATTTACCGTAAAGTTGATTGTGACTGTAAATAGTAAGTGCGTTATCGAAGTGAATCAACATTGCTTTACCTTTGGTTTGTATTATTGTGATGCGATGATGTTTTAATTGTGATTCATAAGGTTTGAGATGTTCAAATGCAAAGAAGATTTCTTCGACTGGAGAGTGAGTTAAAGCAGAAGATATTTTGTCGGCTGCTTGTTTAATTTCGGGTCCTTCTGGCATAAAGTTTTATGATGTAAATTAGTTAACCTCACCCCCAACCCCTCTCCTTGGTAAGGAGAGGGGGGTTATTATACGGGATTATAATTATTAACTAATTTTATAAAGTTTTTCAAAATATTTGTATATCTTTCCCCAGCTACATAGGTAAAATCATTGTGGTTGGCTTCTTCTACCCACAAGGAAAGTTTTGGTGGAGGTGCTTGCTCAAATAACTTTTCGCTGTGATAAAAGGGAACAACTTCATCAAGTTTCCCATGCATTATTAATACCGGACATTTTACTTTTTGAATTTTTTCTAAATTAGGAAATCTATCAAACGGTAAAAGTGTAAAAGGTATTTTAACTTTAAATGCAGAAATAAAAGTACTTTCGATAATTAAACCAGCAACTGCTTTCCGAGAGGCTAAATCTATTGCCGAACCTCCTCCAACGGAACGTCCAAATACAATGATTTGTTGGGGTGATATTTTTAGTTCTTGGGTTAAATAATTGTAAGCCGTATCAATATCTTTATAAGCGTTTTTTTCAGAAGGTTTTCCTTCACTGGTACCATAACCGCGATAATCGTAAGCAAAAACGCTGAAACCGATATTTATTAATTCTTCTAATCTTGGTTGAATAGTACCTAAATCGGATGCATTACCATGAGCGTAAAGAATGGTGTATTTCGCGTTGGGGTTTAATAGGTGAATTGCGGAAAGTTTGGTTCCATCTTCGCTGGTTAGTTTAATGATTTCATTTGTATCTTGATAGGTGGAAGGTGGGGGAAGGAAAATCATGCTATCTGCTTGGAAGTAGATATAGATAGCGAAAGTTAGGTAGATGAAGATAATGGTCGTTATCATTCTTTTGATAAAGTTGATTGTTAATAGGGTTTTTGGTTTTTGGTTGGTCATTAAAGATGGAATTATTTTTTTGTGCTGAGAATCCTATTTAAATATCGTTACAGTTAGCTTACGGAGAAAGTTTGTATAAAATTACGAATTCTGATACTATTCTTCTGAAGTATGATAAAAGTGTTAAAAACAACTTTTTGTACTTGTAAATATACTAAACAGAGTTTCGTATGAGTGGAAATCGTAATATCTATATGGGTGCGGGTGGAAACTATAACGAGTCCATACAAGGAGACTACATTCAAGGCGATCGCATAAATATTAGTCAAGATTTACCTCAAGCTGCGGCTCAAATACAGCAATTGTTAAATCAACTTCAATCTCAGGGTTACAGTCAAACAGATGCTCAACAGAAGGTAGCAAATGATTGGGCAAATGAAGCTAAAAATGACCGCAAAGCTAAAGGGACATTGGTTAAGTTAGGAGATTATATCAATAATGCAGCTGCAAATGGTGTTATCGGGCAAGCTGCTGTTGAAGTGATTAAATTAGCTTTGAGGTTTTCGGGTATTCCTTTGCCATAAGTGATTTATCGTAAGTTGAAGCTTCGCTATGGTAAATAAAATTGCACAAGCCTTAAAAAAAATATATTTTTTTGTAATGCAGCTTTCTACGACACAGAAAGCTTATTTTGCTTTTGTTTGTGTAATTTTAGGTCGCTTTTTTATTCCCCCTATACTCAAAAATATTTCTAAATATTTTACGAAATATTTTAACCAGATTATTACTGTCACTTCAGGAATATTATTATTTGGACTTGGCTGCTATCTATATATTTCAAGATTAAGGAAAAAGGAAAAGCAGTTAAATGATGATTCAATTGACAACGAAAAATTAACTCAAGATACCAATATTTATACAAATGGTGGAAACTATAATGAATCTATTGAAGGCGATTATATTCAGATTCAAGGCAATTATATTAATATAAATCAAGATTCTTCTGAAGTTGCAGCGGAGATTCGTGAATTAATAAATCATTTGAAAAATCAAGGTTTGACTCAGGAAGACGCGGAAACTCAAGTTGCGGATGAATTAGCTGAACAAGCTCGTCAGAAACGTAAATTTAGAAATCAACTTTTTAAACTAAGAAAATCTTTAAGTCGTGGAAATCAAAATACAAATAAAACAAATAATGAAGCTGAGGTGGCAAAAGAAGTAGTTCAAAGCGCTACAAGTTATCGTTATACTTCTTCTAATCATTTTACAGAAGTAACTGAAGGGAATTATCAAAAGTTAGATGCACTACTTCAAGCAAAAAAATGGAAGGAAGCTGATTTGGAAACAGCAAAAATTATTTACGCCAAATCTAATGAACTACTTCCAGATGACTATACATATTTTCCTTGGGATTATCAATATGTAAATAGAGGCTGTATTGTTTCAGCGCATATTAAGGTAATTACTAGAAGAGAATTAGTTACTATAAATAAACTTTGGGTAAAACATAGTAAAGGACGTTTTGGCTTCAGCGTTCAAAAACGTATATGGGAAAAACTTGGTGGTGGTTCAGATACTTCTCATACTTATTATGAAGTCCAAAATAAATTTGGTGATGCAGTTGGTTGGCGTAAAGGAGACGAATGGCTTTATTACGTTGACCTCTACAACTCAACAAGAGTGAAGCCTCCAGGACATTTTCCTTTCGCTTTAATGTTACGCTCAGGGGAGATGGAACGATGTCAATTCGATTTTTCAATACTTGAAATTATAGTTGGACGAATGCGTCAGTTTTAACGATTTAATAACGATTTTGAGTGTTTTATGCTTTGATATAAAGTAGTTAATTTATATTCGTCTAAAAGCAATAACTCTTCAATCTAAGCTACGCCATAACCCGTATAAGGACGCTTATAAGGTAGCTGCAATCCCAACACAATATCTTCTTTATCAATTCCCATCTCTAAAAGTTCTTGTGCTAAATTGACATCAGTCATATTTTGCTGAATCCAGATTTTGTCATCTTTAATATCCAAATGCATCATGCTATGATAAACTCGCCTTCTTATTTTCTTTTCCCCCTCTCCTTAATAAGGAGAGGGGTTAGGGGTGAGGTTTTATCCTTGAAATTTTAACAAAAAACCTTAACCCCTTAATTCTCTCACCTTCAACGCAATAGTCTCTAAAACACCATCCAAATTGTTATAAACATCATTATTCGTAAATCTTACAAATTTAATTCCAAATGATTCAATATATGTTTGTCTTTCTCTATCATATTCAGCAGCACCCTCCATAAAATGACTTTCACCGTCAATTTCAATCGCTAGCTTTAATATAGGACTATAAAAATCAATAACAAATTTATCCACACTATATTGTCTACGAAATTTACAATTTTCTATTTGTTTATTTCTTATTTTGTCCCAAATTATCTTTTCTGCTTTTACTATATCTTGACGTAATTGTCGCCGTTTTCCTTTTTCAGAGTTTTTGTTATAAATGTCGGTCATTTTGATAATTAAACTGATGCTAATCGTAAGCGTACTTGTATCAGCCTAATTACATAAATCTATTTTTGACATCCGTTAAATTACCTCACCCCACCTCCTTTCCTTACTACATCCTTCAAAACCTCACCCCCAGCCCCTGTGCTTATTACGTCGCTCGAAACCTCACCCCCAGCCCCTGCGCTTATTACGTCGCTCGAAACCTCACCCCCAGCCCCTCTCCTTAATAAGGAGAGGGGAGACGGAAATTTAAGCGCTAAAGTATTTAGCTACGGGATGATAGGTAATAATCGCCGTTGTACTTTGTTCGGGATAAATTTGCTCGCTTTCGTCCATAAACAAGTTGATTCTGTCAGTTTTCAACAAGTCCAGTTGCTTGTACTGGTCTTGAATATTCGGACAAGCCGGGTATCCAAAGCTATAACGTGAACCGCGATACCTTTGGGCTAACATATCCCGAATGTTATCGGGATCTTCGGCTGCAAAGCCTAATTCGCGACGGATTCGGGCGTGCGTCCATTCTGCTATGGCTTCTGCAATTTGTACGGCTATTCCGTGAAAATACAGATAATCTGTGTATTCATTATTTGAGAATAGCTTTTGTGCGAATTCCGTGGCAATTTCACCTACCGTCACCGCTTGCATGGGGAAAACATCAATGATTCCCGTTTCTTTGGGTGCGAAAAAGTCTGCTATACACAGACGACGCATTGATTTTTGACGGGGAAATTCAAATTCTGTAACTTTTTGAGAATGGTTTTCGGAGTCGTAGATATGCAGTGTATTTCCTTCTGATTGACAGGGAAAATAACCGTAAATTACTTGGGGATGCAACAGGTTTTCTTCTATTACCCGTTTTTTCCAAGTTTCTAGAATTGGATATACTTTATCTGCTAAGAAAGCCTGATATTCTGCTTTTGACTGGTCTTTTGGTTTTCTAAACTGCCATTGTCCGGCAATTAAAGCTTGTAAATCCAAGTACCAAAATAGTTCTTCAAGAGGAATATCTTCTCCTTGCAGTAACTTGCTTCCCCAAAATGGTGGAGTAGGACGTTCGGTGTCTATCTCAACAGCTTCGGAACGTTTGGTATCGATTACTTTTGGTTCTTCGAGTGCTTTTTCTACAGGTTTATCTTCTACAGATTTATGTCCGTTTTGAGAATCTGCTTCTGCAAATTCACCTGAGAAGCCTTTGAAATCATCCCAATTATTACCAGTTTTGGCTGGCATTAATTTGTCCATGAAATTCAAGTCGGAAAAGGCATCTTTCCCGTAAATAACTTTACCTTGATAGGTATTTTGACAGTCTTCATAGACGAATTTGGGAGTCAAAGCCGCACCACCTAAAATTACGGGAACGGTGATTCCTTTTTCGTTGAATGTTTCTAAGTTATCTTTCATGAATGCCGTTGATTTCACCAACAAACCGCTCATGGCGATGCAGTCTGGTTTATGCTCTTCGTAGGCTTTGATGATGTTTTCTACTGGCTGTTTAATTCCTAAATTAATTACCCGATAACCGTTGTTGGATAAGATGATATCTACAAGGTTTTTACCAATGTCGTGAACGTCGCCTTTTACAGTGGCAATAACAAAGGTTCCTTTGGCATTATCTACCCCTTCCGATTTTTCCATGTGCGGTTCTAAAAACGCCACCGCTGCTTTCATGGTTTCTGCTGACTGCAATACGAAAGGTAGCTGCATTTGTCCGGAACCAAACAATTCACCGACTACTTTCATTCCATCTAATAAGTAGATATTGACAATATCCAACGGCGGATATTTCTGCATTGCTTCTTTTAAAGCGTCTTCTAAACCAATTCTTTCGCCGTCGATAACGTGTTGTTTCAACCGTTCTTCAATTGGTAAACTAATGTCAACGCCTTTATCGCGCTTGGCACTAACCCCTTCAAACATCGTTGTCAATTCGCCCAAAGGGTCGTAAACGCAGATATCGCCGTCAAATCCCCGGTTGTCGTAAATTAAGTCGAGGCAGATTTTTTGGTGTTCCTGCTCAATTTTAGCAAGCGGTAAAATCTTGCTGGCGCTAACGATCGCCGCATCCATTCCCGCTTGCATTGCTTCGTGCAAAAACATCGAGTTTAAAACTATCCGCGCTGCGGGATTTAAACCGAAGGAAACGTTGGAAACACCCAATACAACATGACATCCCGGTAATTCTTGACGAATCCGACTGATGGATTCAACAGTTGCTTTACCGTTGGCTCTATCTTCCTCAATTCCGGTTGAAATCGGTAGCGCTAGAGTATCGAAGAAGATTTCGTGAGCGGGAATACCGTATTCTAAAGCTTGACGATAAGCACGTTGAGCGATCGCAAACTTTTTATCTGCCGTCCGCGCCATCCCATCTTCGTCAATGGTACCAATTACGACACCAGCACCGTAAGTCTTCGCCAATTCCAACACTTTCAGAAAGCGCTCTTCGCCGTCTTCATAATTAGTAGAATTAAGTAAACACTTACCACCTGCCACCTTAAGACCTGCCTCCATTTTTTCCCATTCGGTGGAGTCAAGTACTAAGGGCAAGGTAATATTATTCACTAATCTAGAAACCAACTCGTGCATATCACGCACGCCGTCGCGTCCTACATAGTCAACGTTAACATCAAGAACGTGTGCGCCTTCTTTAACTTGCGATCGCCCTAACGAAACCAATCCGTCCCAGTCTTCATCATTCAACATGGTACGGCACTTCTTGGAACCGCTCGCGTTCAAGCGTTCGCCGATAATCAAGAAGGAATTATCTTGATCGTAGGGTTGAATACCGTAAATCGAAGCCGCAGCTGGTTCAGTTTGCGGATTCCTAACTTTCGGTGTCAAATCCTTGGCAATTTCTGCTAAAGCTTGAATATGTGCTGGACGTGTCCCACAGCAACCCCCGATCGCTTGGACACCTAAGTCTTCGATGAAATACATCAAGTGCATCTTTAATTCCGTCGGCGTTAGCCTATAATGCGCTTGTCCGCCCACGTTTTCTGGTAATCCCGCATTCGGTATGCAGGAAATAATAAATGGCGAATGCTCCGACAAATATTTAATGTGGGGCTTCATCAAATCAGGACCAGTAGCGCAATTTAAACCCAAAATATCGATATTATAGGGTTCCAAAATTGTCACCACGGCAGCGATTTCCGTACCCACGAGCATTGTACCCATAGATTCCATTGTCACCGAAACCATCACCGCACGGCGATCGCCTTTTTTCGCAAAAACTTCTTCAATTGCATTCAGGGCTGCTTTAATTTGCAACACGTCCTGACAGGTTTCAACGATAAATAAATCGACTCCACCATCCCACAATGCTTCTGCTTGCTCCACATAAGCATTTTTCAAGGTGTCGAAGTCAATATGTCCCAAAGTTGGTAACTTTGTACCGGGACCCATCGAACCACCAACAAATCGGGGTTTTTCGGGTGTAGAAAATTCCGCAGCAACTTTAGAAGCTAATTCCGCAGCAGTTTTATTTAGGTAATAAGCTTGGTCTGCTAAGTCATATTCGGCAAGTACAATTGACGTACCACCGAAAGTATCCGTTTCGATTACATCCGCACCAGCAGCCAAGAAATCACGGTGAACCGTCGCTACAGCTTCCGGTTTAGTGTGTACGAGATATTCGTTACAACCTTCGTATTCCGCGCCACCAAAGTCTTCAGCGGTGAGTTCCTGTACCTGTAAATTAGTTCCCATTGCACCGTCAAACACCACAACAGGGCGTTTGGGACTGTTCAAATGTTCCAAAAATGGATGAGCCATAAAATTCCCGAAAAATTTAGGTTAGCCTTAATTTATTATTTTCTCGAATTTCTGGACTTTAGGACCAATTAGATTACATATAGATTACATTTATGATCGTACAAGATTGCGTTGGGCAAGATGAAGGCTTTATCCGTTCAAGTACCGAGGAAGTTAGAGGTAATTTGCTAGAAGCTTTAAAAACAGTGGCTTTAGCAGGAAGACGCATTGTCTTGCAACAAGCTGGGGAAGAGGTTGCAGCGATAATACCGATCAAAGAATTTCATCGTCTCGAATATTTGGAACACGAACTCGTACCTCCGATTTGGGAACCTCACGAGGAGGAATATTACGAACACGATGGGGGAATACATTGTATCTTCCTTGATGAAATGGAAGCGGAATTTGATGAAATTATTACGGAAGTGACGGTATACAATGAGTTTTTTGGGTTGCTACCACCACAGCATTTATCGGGGCAAGAATTTGATGTTTTTGCACCTGTAGCGATTGTGATGAATATTAAGAAGTTTTGGGTATCGGAGTATTTAATTTATGAGAAGGATAGGTTGAAAGCTTGTCGATGAATGTTAAAGGGATAATTAGTTTTTTTTTGCGGTCATATCGGAATAATAATAAAAACCGCTGAGACACAGAGAGCGCAGAGGGAAGAAGTAATCAGTAATACTGAGAATTAATTTAACTTGGTTAGATTTTTTTGGGTCAGTTCGTCTGCGGGGAATAATGTTTCAATTCGTAATTCCTGTAACATGATGTCGTGGGGTGTGCCGAGAGTTGCGATCGCCGAAAAAAAGTTTAGATTTAATCCGTCTTTGAGAAAGTTGACGCTTAATAATGGTAATTGCCAGGTGTGTGAATGGGAAAGTTTCCACAACTGTGGAACATCTGGATAAGTTTGTAATTCTTCATAAAGCTGCATCGGTTGTTGGTTATTACCGTTCGTTATTGCTTCTCGATAAACTCTTTTAATCGAATGACTGGCAATTTCTTCCCAATTTGCGACAAACGGTTTTAAACCTTGGGGATGAAACATCAATCGCATCAAGTTAATTTTCCCGTCGATGTAGAATTTGTGTAAATCTTCTGGAGTAATCAACCAATTCATTAACTGCTGCGAAACTGGATTGGTTTGAATCAAATTCCAATATCTATCCATGACTAAAACTGGCGTTAGCGTTTGAGAAAGTAGAATAAAATCCAAGGCTTTGCGGATGGGTTCAAATTCTGGTGAAGATAAATCGCTCTCAGAATAAATCGGTGCAAATCCCGCAGCTGTGAGCATCACATTTTGTTCCCGCAAAGGAATATCTAGTACAGTAGCAAGCTGCAATATCATTTCCTGACTGGGATTAGCTCTACCAGATTCGAGAAAACTAATGTGTTTTTGGGATACATCACTGAAGACAGCTAAATCGAGTTGGCTGAAATTTCGCTGTTTTCTCCAATATTTGAGTAGATTCCCGAAGGTGGTTTGGTTTGAGGTGGATTGCATTTTCACAACAACATGATTATTACCTCAAAGGTAATTGTTTCTCTGGGATACAGCAATCATAATCAAAACAACAGCAACGGTTGAATTTTACTCAGAGGTAAATATGTCTAATACAACTTATCAAAATCAACAATCTGCATCCGGTAAATTATTTTCAGTTAAATCACTTTATTTATTGCTGGTAATTATTGGAAGCATTGCACCTTGGAGTTTAATAATACAATTCTTTATTCAGAATGGATTTTCTATTAGTTCATTAATTTTAAGGGAATTCGATAATTACGCTGCGGCTGCATTTGGAACAGATTTACTGATTAGTGCAGTAGTTTTCTTCTGCTTTACGTTTTTTGAATTGAAGCGACTGGGCTTATCTCGTAGCAGATTGTTGATTTATATTGCCGCAACTTTTGGAATTGGTTTAAGTTGCAGTTTACCGTTGTTTTTATATTTTCGTGAAGGAGTTTTAGAAGATAAGAATTAGTAATTCATATGTTCATTTGTAGGGTGCTGTTAGCGGAGCGTAAAGTACCCTACTAGATTGAATGTATTTTAAATTATTTTAATCTCAGATGAAAAATTTACTTTTCTACTTTGGTTTTGCAACAATTATTACCCACGAACTTGATGCAATGACACAATCGGAATGGAGACTTCTGTTTATATTGCGAAGCCTACCAGAGCAAACTGCATCATTAGCTTTCGTTATTATTCACATACCACTAATTGCAGCACTTCTATGGTTAACAAATAATCAATCCCAATCTATCAAAAATTGGTCGCGGATTGCACTTGCTACATTTATGATAATTCATAGCGGACTTCATAAGTTATTAGAAAATAGTCCAAACTATACTTTCAATTCACCACTTTCTATGGCGCTTATTTATGGTGCTGGCTTCTTCGGCTTTCTTTATTTGATTCAGGTTTTTATTTCTTGGCAGCAAACTGTTTCTAATAATCTTGTCAAAGGGGATTAGCGGAACGCATTCTTCTGATTCAAAAACAGCGATAAATTTCTTACTAGGAACCGAAAAATTATCTACAATAAAAATTATTAATTCTCAGGATTTTGGTATAAATTAGGTCAGTTTGCAAATAGTTAAAGGAGACTTTGCATTGCCACTTCTCTACATTGTTTATATAAATTTATTCAAAATCTTTTTGTTTTTGCAGCATTTTAACTAAAATATGTACTTTCGTCGATGGGTTTAAATTTTCGTGATTATTTTCTTGATATTTATCTAATTTTTCGGCATTATCAATAGCGTCTTGAAGTTTTGGTTTTAAAATTTTGTACCAATCAGAATTATTTTTCTCATAATATTCTTTCGATTTTAAGATTCCTAATTTTTTAAATTCTGATTCTAACTTTTGACACACTTGCTTACAATCAGAAAAAGGACTGCTAGTATTACAACAATGCAGCAAAAACCATAATTCAAAACATGGTACGGATGTAATTGCTAAAATATCATATTTTTTGGCTTTGATTAAAGCTTCATTATATTTTTTGATTTGATTATCTTGGTCAAAAACGCAAATCACTTCATCATATTTAGGTTGCTCTTGCTTTTCACTAAGTCTAATTTGTTCTTGTAATAAATTTTCAGCTTTTTCAACTACATCTAAAGGACTACCACCAGAAGCACGGGCAACTTTAATTTCTGTTGTTTTTAGTTTTAAATCATCTTTTAAAGAATTCAAATAATTATATTCTGTTTGTTGACCTTCAACTACAATTAAAATATACTTTCTCGGTTTTTTGTTTCCTTTGCTTCTTTGTAATTGACTACTATTTTTACCTCTTTTCGGCATAATTTATCTTATTCAAACCATTAATAAAAGGAACAGCACCATATCGACCCAAAAGGTATCCTTTTTGTAAAGATTCATCTTCACGAGTCATGAATTCAAGCAATGAGTATAAGTGTGTTGCGCTTTTTTCTTTTTCAGTAAACCATATTTGATCTTGTCTAAATATCTGTGTATCTAAAAGTGTAGTATCGTGAATTGTAAAAATGATTTGAGCATTATTTTGATTAATTTCTGGATTATTAAACATTTTTATTAATGCTTTTGTCAAAACTGGATGTAAACTCCTGCCCAATTCATCTACAACTAATGTTTCCCCATGCTGTAAAACATACAACCAAAGCCCTGCTAATTCAAATAAACGTTGCGTTCCATCCGACTCTTCTTCCATTTCAAATTCAACTTCTTGTTCTGAGTCATTCATTTTATGGAGAGTTTTTATCTCCAATGATTGCAGTTTTTCAATATCAATATCCTCTTCTATACCTTGATTCTCAAAGAGTTTTTTGATAAATATTTTTTTAGCTAAGCTAATTTCTGTATCTGAGATTGATTTGCGTTCGATTTTTAAATTTGAAATACCAATATCTGCTTCACTTAATAAATTAACTACTTGTTGACGAAAAGTATCGTCTTCATCACAAACTCTTAATGTAAATCCTTCAAAAATAGAATTCGGCGTAAGAATGTTCAAATATGATTGAAACCATTCAAAAATTTGAGTTAATTGCTCATGATTATTTTGTGCAGCATGAGAAAGAAATAAAGAATTAGAACGAACAAGTTTTTTGATACTTTGTTTTTCTCCCTTTAATGCTTTCCCAAAAGACCATTTATATTGTTGATTACCTTTTAATTCCAAACTTTCCGCTAAATATTTACGAGAAAACCAACTTTGTGGACGTTCATTTGGATAAGCTATTAACCATTCTTCATATACCCGTTCCCGATTTAATATAACTCCATATTCATAACGAATATCTTGATGAATAAAAATAATTTCAAAATTAGTTGGTTGATTTTTGGATTTAGAATTTAATCGAAATGATTCGACAGGAAGCTTAGTACCAACTTGCATTTTGCTAGCAGAATCGACTACAAGTCTTTTTAGAGTTTGCATTGCTCGCAATAAATTACTTTTACCCGAAGCGTTAGCACCATAGATAACAGCACTGGTAATTAAGCGCAGTTGATCTTTATTAGGCGTAGGAAAAGTGTTACTATCAAGCATGGCTTTATCCTCAGATGCCACCATACTCAAGGTTTGCCGCTCTTGAATTGAACGATAGTTTTCAACACTAAACTCTATAAGCATTTTTGCGTCTTAAGTTGATTGTTTACACCTAAATAGTAAATTTTTACCAATAGTACTATCCCATAAAGTATCCATAGACATTAAAATTGTACCTATTGTCCGATCCAAAGACAAAGGTACGTCTACATTATTGTTACTGGTGCGTTACGGCATTTTCAACTTTGTAATTTCGAGCATCACATATTTGTGCCGTAACACACCCTACAATTTTTATTTAAGCTTATACTTTCACTTCCCAAAACTATAAATCTTCTGGGTTTCCAATTTATCGCTGAGTGAAGAAGGTTGCTGACTTAATTCAAAAGCTTGTCGATCTAACTGCACCTGCAATTTGCTCAAAGGATCTACTCCAGGAGAAATCAGAAATTCTAACTTTTGCAGATAAGCTAATTCCACAACTTTATCGAGAATATTGCTCACAGCTTGTACGTAAGGATGGTCTTTTTCCTGATACCAATTTTCAGCAGCAACGTTGGCTTGATCTAAACCTAAATGTACCGTTAAAGATGGTTTACTAAACAAAGCTAAACCCAAAGGACGGGTTTCTTCCTGCAATAATAAATGATAGGTTTTCGCTAAATGCCTTATTTTATCCAAACGTTCGTAACGTTGGGTAATTGATAAAGGTTCATCTTGCCAATGCAGCGCTAATGTGACTAAATAAGTCTGCAACAGCATATGACCCAGCTTTTTTGCTTTCGTCGCTAGGTAATAACTGTTATGATCGTTGGCCTCAATTAATAAAGGTACTCGGTCAACCACTTCCATCCCGTACCCTTTCAACCCAGCAATTTTACGAGGGTTGTTGGTAATCAAACGTATTTGATGCAAGCCTAAATCCATCAGCATTTGCGCTCCCATCCCGTAGTCGCGCAGGTCGGCGGGAAAACCCAGCCGTTCGTTCGCTTCCACGGTATCCAGCCCCATATCTTGCAAGGAATAGGCTTTCAATTTATTAACTAAACCAATACCCCGCCCTTCTTGACGTAAGTATACAACGACACCTTCGCCTGCATTTTCAATCATTTTCAATGCTGCCTGTAACTGCATTCGACAGTCGCAGCGTAAGGAACCTAAAGCATCCCCGGTGAGACATTCGGAATGCATCCGCACCATTACAGCTTGATCGCCGAATTTCTCAGGATCGCCCTTGACAATGGCAACGTGTTCTGTATTATCTAGAGTATGACGGTAAGCGTAGATTTTGAAATTGCCGAACTGGGTGGGTAAATCGGCAACAGTTTCGCGTTTAATTATCCGGTCGTAGCGCAGACGATAACTAATTAAATCCGCAATACTGATAATTTTCAGTTTATGATGTTTTGCATACTCGAATAATTCGGGCAGACGCGCCATTGAACCATTGGGGTTCTGAATTTCGCAAATTACCCCGGCTGGATATAAACCAGCTAATCGAGATAAATCAACGGCAGCTTCTGTATGTCCCGCTCGTTTGAGTACGCCTCCATTTTTGGCGCGTATTGGGAAAATATGACCGGGACGGCGTAAATCTTCTGGCTTTGTATGGGGGTTGAGGGCAACTTGAATCGTGCGAGCGCGGTCTTCGGCGGAAATGCCTGTGGTTACACCCAATTCAGGTCCAGCGTCAATACTGACTGTGAAAGCAGTTTGGTTGGTATCTGTAATGTTGTTGACCATCAAAGGTAGATCGAGTTCATCAAGGCGATCGCCAGTCATTGCCAGACAAATTAATCCTCGTGCTTCGACTGCCATCAAGTTGATTGTATATGGAGTTGCAAACTGGGCAGCACAAATTAAATCGCCTTCATTTTCTCGATTTTCATCATCTACTACCACCAAGGGGCGACCAGCTTTCAAATCAGTCAAAGCGGTGTCAATTGAATCAAATTTAAATACTTGGGTTAAAGCAGTAACTGGGGTGGATTCCCCTCCTTGCGGAGAGTGCGTTTCGGTATTATGCTGCGACACAGAGAATTTCTCGAAGAGCGAACGTTAATTTTTTTTAATAAACCTTATTCTTTATTGTAGCTCTTTTATGAAATAGCGTCTTCGTAGTAGCAATGATTCGATAACATAGCAGAAGTCTGGGTTTACTACTTAACTGCACGAGTGCGCGATCGGATTTCTTCCGTCAGCCGATCGCATTTTAAGCATGAAGCAGAAAGCGATTGCATCAAGACGGATCATTGGATAAGGATTTTAACATGGGCAATTTTAGGCGCGTACCCGTGGGAATTATTGGCGCGTCAGGCTACGGTGGAGTTCAGTTAGTGCGACTGCTACTAAATCACCCAGAATTAGAACTGGTTTATTTAGGCGGCGAAAGTAGTGCTGGAAAGTGTTTTAGCGATATTTATCCTCACTTAGCCCACGTTGTTAATCTTGAAGTTGAAGCGTTAGAACCGGAGGCAATAGCTCACCGCTGTGAAGTTGTATTTTTATCGCTACCCAACGGGCTAGCCTGTGAAATTACACCAAAACTGCTCAAATATGGATGTAAAGTCCTCGATTTGTCCGCAGATTATCGATTTAGCGATTTGACAACTTACAGTAATTGGTATGGCAAAAAGCGTCAAGACATCGAAACTGCCGCTACATCTGTATACGGACTACCAGAACTTTATCGCGATCGCATTTCTGATACGCAACTTGTCGGCTGTCCTGGTTGCTACCCAACTGCAAGTTTGCTAGCACTTTCACCCCTGCTCAAGCAAGGATTAATCGTACCGGAAACCGCCATTATTGACGGCAAAGGTGGTACCTCAACCGGCGGAAGACAGCCCCAAACCCATTTACTGCTATCCGAAGCAGATAATAGTATTGCCGCTTACAGCGTCGTCCGTCACCGTCATACTCCAGAAATCGAGCAGGTTTGCAGCGATTTAGCAGGACATGAAATCACTGTACAATTTACACCGCACCTCATCCCAATCGTGCGCGGTATTTTAGCAACGGTATACGCAACACTCCGCGACCCCGGATTAGTCAGAGATGATTTAATTACCATATATAAAGCCTTTTATCGTAACTCCCCTTGGGTCAAAATTTGCGAATCAGGAGTTTACCCCCAAACCAAATGGGCTACCGGCAGTAATTTATGTTATCTAGGTATAGAAGTTGACACTCGCACTCGCCGCGTCATAGTTATATCAGCGATCGATAATTTAGTTAAAGGACACGCAGGTCAAGCAATCCAGTGTTTAAATATCATGATGGGTTGGGATGAAACTTTGGGATTGCCAAGTTTAGGTTTTTATCCCTAGTTTTTGGAGGGTAGGGAATAGGGAATAGGGAATATTAGGGGTGCGATCGAAGAATCTTAGAAAAGCGGTTAATGTTCTTCAATTTTCGTATATCCCAACTTCCATTTATTCAATTGCTGCAATTCCTGTTGCTTACCTTTAAAAATCAACTTGATCGCAATCCGCGTATTTAACATCCCCTTCATTAAATAATGTCCTGGTTTAGCATACACACCATCAGTTGCGACTGTACCACCGTAAGAAAGTATGCCGCAGTATGTGCCGCTACCCGGTATTTCTACCTGTAATAATTTATCGTTAAGATAGCCGCCCGGAATTTGAAATATACCATACACATGGTGTCGCCCCCTCCAAGGTTCAACCACTATCTTTTCAGGATAAGCATAGTATTTTTCAGCTTGAGAAAATCCCCATTCATGACAAGCTGTGACCGGCGATTTTTTGGAAACATAGGAGAAACCAACTATACCGACTAAGCTAATCAAAAATAATATGTAAGTAAATTTACGCAAAAAGAGTCACAAAATTAATTATATTTACAAATTACTGTTACAGTTTAAGGACTTAAAATCAGGATATCAAGTTATGTTTTACTCAAGTGAACTAGCTACAGTGGCGCTTAGCGTAGACAATAGGCTTCCTGCTCAACAGAAAGCATAATAGTAGATTTTTTGCGTCCTCTATTGCTTCGGCTTACTTCTGGGTTATCTCCCCATCAATGTAAATTTAGAAAGTTGTTCTTGATACAAATGTAATATTTAGTACTTACTTAACTTTATTTTTTCCGGGTAACGGTAGCATAATCAGTGGCAGATAAAGTCAATTTGAATACAAGTTATTTGAGTATAACTATGGCATCATCATCTGCTCGTTTCCCGGATATTACCAATCATTGGGCGCGTCCATTCATCGAAGCTTTGGCGCGTCGGGGAATTTTAAACGGGTATTCTGATGGAACGTTTCGACCCGATAATTCAGTTACCCGTGCTGAATTTGCCGCTATTATCACCACTACATTTTCTCGAATTCCCAAAAAACGTGAATATGTCTCATTCGTAGATGTTCCGGATAGTCTTTGGGCAGCTTCCGCAATTAGAAAAGCTTACGAAACAGTATTTATTACTGGGTTTCCGAATAATTATTTTCGTCCCGCAGACAGAATTCAAAGAATAAATGCACTTTTAAGTATTGTTAGTGGGTTGAGTATGACATCAAAGGTGTCATCTGATTTACTACCCGCGCTTGGGCAAATCTACCAAGATGCTTACGCAATTCCAGATTACGCAAAACCTACAGCAGCAATTACTACCCGCGCTGGGATGGTCGCAAGTTATCCAAACCCCAAATTGCTCAATCCGACGTTAGCTGCAACTCGCGCCGATATTTCAGCTTTTGTTTATCAAGCTCTAGTTTGGCTGGGTGAGGAAGAAAAAATTGCTTCACCATATATTGTTCAACCACCATCTAAGGTAAATATACCAACACCACCACCGGGAAGCATTCAAATCGAACCGAATCGAGAATTTCGGGGTGCTTGGGTTGCGTCGGTTTGGAATAGCGATTGGCCAAGTCGTGCGGGGTTATCTGTTGACCAACAAAAGGCTGAGTTAATCCAAATTCTTGACAAATTACAAGAATTAAACTTCAACGCTTTAATATTACAGGTTCGCCCGGAAGGAGATGCACTGTACCCTTCCAAATACGAACCTTGGAGCGCTTGGTTAACGGGAATCCAGGGGAAAGCACCAGGATACGACCCCTTAGAATTTGCGATCGCCGAATGTCACAAACGCAATATCGAGTTTCACGCTTGGTTTAATCCTTACCGAGCCAGTACTTCTTACAACACTAAGAATGTTGCTCCTCACATAGCGGTGACTAATCCACAAGTGGTTTACCGTTGGGGAACTCAGTTATGGATGGACCCCGGCGCGGAAGTTGTCCAGGACAGAGCTTACAATGTGATTATGGATGTTGTGCAGCGCTACGATATTGATGGCGTTCACCTTGATGATTATTTCTATCCTTATCCTATTAGCGGTGAGTCGTTTCCCGATCGCAAAACCTATACAGCTTATCAAAACGCCGGTGGTAAATTAAGTTTAAACGACTGGCGCAGGGACAATGTTAATCGGATGGTGCAGCGGCTGTGGTCTGGCATTAATTCGATCAAATCTCATGTAAAATTCGGTATCAGCCCTTTCGGAATTTATCGTCCTGGAGAACCTAGTGGTATTCAAGGTTTGGACGCTTACGACGTACTTTATGCTGATGCTAAGAAATGGTTGCAGCAAGGCTGGTTGGATTATATTGCACCGCAACTATATTGGCGTATTGACCAGACTGCACAAAGTTATCCCACATTACTAAAGTGGTGGACGAGTATTAATTCCAAGCAACGACACGTTTATGCAGGTAACACCATTGCACGTTTAGATGGGGAAGCTTGGACGCAAGCAGAAATTATCAAGCAAGTAACTATTAGCCGTAGTTTAAATAAAATGTCATTGGGGAATATTTTCTTTAGCGTCAATGCTATTAAAGAAAATCGTCAAGGTATCGCTGAAAAATTTAAATCTTTACTGTATCGCGAACCTGCATTAGTACCTGTGATGCAGTGGCGAAATACATTACCACCAGCATCGCCAATTCAGGTAGAAGCCAACAACCGTAAAATTACTTGGGCTACTGGAGGTGGTGAAATTCGTTATTGGACACTTTACAAAAAAACTGGTAACGAATGGAAACTCCAGCGAGTTTTATCTAAAGGTACAACATTTGCCACCGTTGAATCTGGAACTTATGCCCTATGCGCCGTTGATAGATTGGCTAATCAAAGTGCGGGTGTAATTATATCAGCTTAATAATTTGAAAATTTGAAAATTGGTGATTAGTAATGAAAAATTTTGCATTATTCATTACTAATTGCCAGTAGGTTAAATCACACTTGACAAATCGCCTCACATAGGTTTGAAGATTGGACAATACTGACAAAGCATGGCGGCAAGTAAAGTATTAATGCTGCGTATTATCTCATAGTTTGTTACTTTTTGACTGCAAAATATTAATCTGATCAATTCGCTATTAGCTTTAAACTTATACCTTGGACGTTGTAATTAATTTATTCAGGTATGAATCGTTGTCTATTAATTATCTGCTGCATAACTTGTCTTATCTACAACATATTTGAATAAATAATCAGTATCGGTTAAGACTTAGAGAACGATCTCACGTACTAATAATTTAGTCGCCAAGCCTCAGTAAATATGCGACTTTTACGGCTATAACCCTCATAGATAGGTCGCAAACAGGTGATTATGATAACTTATTATTTACAAGTATTCTATTTTAATTACTAAACTAATTAGGTTTGGCTTAAGTATTATTTTACGAAAAAGTTTGTTGAATAAAATACTTTAATAGAACTTGAAACTGTATAAAATTTTATATAAGAGGCAATATATGGGCGATTGATTTGATTTTTTAATCACTCAAATTATAAAAAATAAATTTTGTAATTAATCTAAAAAAATGTTACACGGTCAAACTCAAGATTAGGTAAAGCTTTTGCCTTGCAATGCGGTGATAATTTCTGATAATTTGACAGTAATCTACGCTAAAACTCGGATACTCAAGTTGCAAAGTTCGTGTTAATGTGTTGCAGTTAATAAATAAATAGTGACAGCAAAAAGTTTCAAGATTTGGGGAGATATCGCGACTGATTGGTGTATCAACTCCGTCCTTTCGTGAATAAACAAGCCTCAACTTTATTGTGGATTTAATTAGTATTAGACGCATGAATCAAAGACTTTTGTGGACTGTTGTAACCGTACTTTCAACCCTTGTTGGAACAACTTCTATTTGTCGCGCTCAGACGGCAACAGAAGCATCAATTACCTCTCAAAATACGCCCAGCCAAAACGTAATCGGGGTAAATGCTAAAGACTCCAACGCTGTTTTTACCAAAGTTTATGCACATCAATTATTAAACCGTCAAGCAGCAACTTTGTACGTTCGCGACATTCCTGTTTTCACTTTTTTGAGTTCTGCTACGGTCAAAACTTCTGATCAGCAAAATACAGCAGAAGCAATAGTTGACAGCAACTACAGCAACCCTGTAGAGAAAGCAAATTTACTAGCCGCTAAAATCAACGATTTAATCGATAGGAACGTTGACGCGAGTAAAATTACCATCGATTGGAATGGTAGTACCGAATCTAAGTCTGGAACTGAATCGATAACCGAACGCTACATCATCAAAATTGATGGTTCCGAACTTGTAGAAATTAATGGTAATGTATTTCTTCCCGATGCAACCGATAATCCTAGAGAAGATGCCTTGCAAGCAACCAATCGCTTGCGGAGACTTGTAGGTAATGCATCTCCTTTAACCACGATTGCAGGCTTGCCACCAGAATTAACAGCAGTTAAAACCGAGCCAAAACAAAAAACGACAGAAGAAGAAACAGCCTCTAACAAGCGTGGAAGAAAGACTACAAGAGCGAGACGTGGAAGAACTATTAGTGGTAAGGCTTCCTTCTACGGCTATGATGGTTCGGGAAACAAGACTGCTTCTGGTGAAAGGTTTAATCCAGAGCATTTGACAGCCGCGCATCGCAGCTTACCTTTTGGCACAAAAGTTCGCGTCACCAATGTACGCAATGGTCGGTCAGTCGTAGTCAGAATTAATGATAGAGGACCTTTTATCGGTGGTCGTATCATTGACCTTTCCCATCGCGCAGCGCGAGTTATTCAAATGATTGGTAGAGGTGTTGCACCAGTCAAAATTGAAATTTTAGGAAGGTAAGAACAGTTAGGAGTTAGGAGTTAGGAGTTAGGAGTTAGGAGTTAGGAGTTAGGAGTTAGGAGTTAGGAGTTA
>NZ_JAYGHM010000096.1:0-21591 GCF_034931125.1 Rivularia sp. UHCC 0363
GGTTGAGCTTTGTTTATCTTTGGGAATAAAAGCTACATATTTAAAAATGGAAAATGCAATACGAATCGCCTGATAAAAATTTAATACGCATGGAAATCCCAAACCCCCAAGGTGCTTCAGGAAGCTATTTTGAGCAAATTTCTCATACTTGTGTGATGACTGGAATGCAAATCCGTAAGGGCGACATTATTGATGCAGTAACGCCCATTTTCCAGCCTCTTGAGGCGAATCGCTCTATTAGCTCGGAACTTTATATTGGGAAGCAGCAGGGAGGCTCAGGAGGTGGTGGAGATATTTTCTTACAATTAGGGTATGTGCTAGTTGGTCTAAGCTTTCAGACAGTGAACTACTATGGACACGGAGCTATCAATGCCCTCAGTTTGATTTGGCGCAGATGGTTGAATGGGCAAGTTACTGATGAAGAATTTATCAGCGAATCATTGATACCTCAACTGCCATCTTACGTTAAGACATTTGGCTCTGCTAAGAAGGTAGAAGTTTACGTACCTGATGAATACGTGGCAATAGGTATTTGTGGAAGAGCATCCAGTTATGTAAACACTTTGTCACTCATAGCTGTTAAACCTGCTTTTGATATATCTGCAATTGTACGAACACAAGATATTAACGCTCTTGTACGAGTAAACCTCCAAGAGATGGAGCAAAAACTAATTCAGCAGCAAAGAGATGCGGATAAAGCCGCAGAATGCGATCGCCAACGCGCTCAGCTTCAGCAGCAACAGGAGCAAGCTGACCGAAATGCGACAAATTATCAGTTGACTTGTGATTTTTCGGGAGGAACGAGAAGCGTCGCAGATGGTTTGTCAATTGTAACGTTTAATAATGATGACTCCAAAGCCTTCGATGGTAAACTCCGTTTGCTGTACCCAAATCGCAGTTGTATCCGAGCTAATTTTGATTTACAAGAGCCAGCTACTTTTGCAGTAATGTACTTAAGTCATCTCTCTTCTGGAACGGGCGGTAGGAAAGGGTATTCACCAGTGAAAATTGAGGTTAATAACAAGTGTGTAGCTGCTAACCACGACCCCCGAAGTGATAACTATACTGTTGATCGCTTTGAAATTACAACAATGCTTCATGTTGGCACTAACGAAATAACCATCGCCCTCGGTAATGCCACAACACACTATTGGATAGAATGTCTTGAATTATTAATAGGCATCTCCGAAAACAATCAAAATCTTACTATTACTACCTAGATTGCGAACGGCGAATCGCAAAAATAGCCGTTTGAAATGCATACTATTGATAACTAGCAGAAAAATAGTATCTATCCCACGTTCCGTACCCAATCTGTAACAAGTTCATAAGTACTAAATACCTGACTGATGAGTAGTATTTACGAACTAACAACTGAAGGATAATTTATAGAACCCATCTGACATCTAAGACTAGAGAGTAGCCCTGTCAAGGTGACTGAAAATATCCTAGAAGTCCTGAGAAAACGTTAATTTTCAATTATGATTACTTTTTTGATTTTCTTTTATGACTAATTTTTTATCAATAATCTCAGTTTATTGATAAAAAACTTGAGAAAAAATGAGATTCAATACGAGCATTAATGCTCTAATTTAGCTCTCTTTCTTATTTTTAGCGTTTTTAAGCCTACTTCAATGCCACCTTGACAGGGCTAGACTAGAGAGCAAGCCTTTTAACCATCAACCGAATAAAACAAAGGTGGACTTTGGCAGTTGCGTTAGCTAGGTTTCTCTCAAAGTTCTTGATAAAGATTTTGCACCTTTCCATCCAAGCATTTGACCTCTCAATTCTTAAGCATTTCCCACTCTTCGTCTGTAAGGCTACTAAAATACTGCATGATTGCTGAGTAAAGCTTTTGCCATGAATTAATTTGCTCCAAGATACTAAAAGATGTCAAATAGATTCTATAAGTACAACAACAAAGACAAAAATAGACTTAATTCTCTGCAAAACTCAATCATCACCGCAGCATGACCATTTTTTGATCAATTCCTTGACAGAAAAATTCGAGTCTTCGATTCATCTCCAAATCTCTGGGATTTATCAAACTGACAGTAAATGGAAATAAAATAGGGGTTTGACTAATTACACCTAAAGCTTGTGATTCAGAATCGCTAGCAATTAAAGCTGCTTCTATCAGCCATGCTGCCAATTTTCTGTTATCTACCGATTGTGTGTTAGCAGATTGATATATACCGATTTCACTGGTATCTTGCAGTACTCCCCAATCAACAAAGCAGCGCAGTATACGTTGAGTTGCCCGCGATACAGTTTGGCGATCGCCTAATTGTTCTCCGATACGTCTTTGTATGGAACCTGCGGCAAATTTACCTTGCAATCTTAGCAAGCGTCCAACTGAGTCTGCAACAATGCCAAAAAATGGATACACAGCCATTGTCATTCCCCAATGAATCGCTAAATGTTGGTGTTGTGGGGTATTAACTAAAAGTTCTAACGCTTCATCTCGTAACGGTTCTAGCTTTGCTGGTACTCTTACCCATATCTTTTGAAGTATGGAAATTGCTTTGCTGCGACTGCTAGATTGACTCTGGCTACCAATGGAAAGCTTATCTTGCAAAAAATCATCTAGCTGTGTTTGAATTTCGGGGCTTGTCTTGCCAGCTAAAACCAGATTGGCTGTTAATTCGAGCCAATCTAACTGTATGCGCCGACTAAAACCAACTTCTACCCGTCTACTCATCTGCTTTAAATTGAAATGCCTATAAATGGTACTACTAATTCCTCTAAAGAAGTACCACCATGAGCGACAATTTTTTCTCCTTGTCGAATGAAAGCTTGCCGACTTGGTGCTAAAAGCGGTAAATATTCTGGAGGTAATCCCAGATTTTGCCATTCAATGGCGTTAGGAAATTGATTTTTAACATTTGTTCTTAAAGTATAATTCGGGTAAACTCTTACACGCTCACCACGTAATTCGGCTGTAGCACCTTCTTTCGGTTGTCCGATGCCAGTTGCTTCTATGTTACCGTGGTCGGATGTTAAAAATATTTGAAAGCCGTTGTTTAATAATAAATCGAGTAAGTTTGATATGAAACCAAGTTCAGCCCATTGACGTACTTGGTTATGCATTCCCGCAGTGCCAAGCTGCATTCCGTGCATTATTTTATCGACTTTATCGACTACTAAACCTAAGACTCGGACTAAGGGAGAAATTTCTTCTACTACAGAAATACTATCTGCTTCACCCAATCCCTTAATATAAGCAATTTCAGGAATCTTAAATCCTCGTTCTATCCAATATTGCTTCCACAAAGATTCTTCTTTAGCTGTAGTATTCAAACTGTTGGGAAAATACATCGGAGGCTTCCCTGCAAATATTGTTTGCCGAGAGACAGAGGTAATCGTAGGTATCCAAGCAAATACAGCTTCATCACTTAATTTAAGATTAGGGTTTTGTGCAAGCAGTACCTGACGTAAAATTAACCATTGGTCAAAAGCTAGACCATCTAATACTATCAGTGCAACTTTATTCGTTTTTGATGCTTCCAAATTACGTTCCAAAAAACGCGGTATTTGATGCAGCATTACTGGTGTATTTGCTGCTTGATTGTACAAAGTTCCATAATGTAATTCAATCCAATCAAAAAAGGTATTATCTACTTTTTCTTGCAGTGCGATAAATTGATTATCCAAGCTTGACAATTGTGCTTCATACCATAAAACTATCAATTCTGCCCAGGTTTGAGCAAATTTTAACCAGTCTTGATACTTTGCATCTTCATCGGGAATAGAAGAATCTATAAATTGCATTAAATCTTGCAATCTACGAAGTTTTTCGGCTTCGGGGTCGATACGTAAACCAATTCTTATCCAAGGGTTTAATTGTAAGTTGGCGGTTGTAATTCCTAATTCATTTAAAACAATTGGTTGCAAATGCCCTTTTATAAAAAGTTGGTTTAGATACAAACGAATTTCTTCGTTATCGAAAGGCAAGTTTGTGGAATTAATATAATTACCTATTGCTTCAGAAACCTGCTGTGATTTTGTTAATTTCTGCTTAATAAAATTAACCCAATTTTGTTGTAAAAAGGTGAAGAAGGCTTGACTATCGGGAATTATTGTTTCTAAAGGTAAGTTGGAACACAAATTTCGTTCTCTTAAAATTTGAATGAAGCGTTCGTTGAAAATAGTTGGTATTTTTTTACCGCTAGAATGCCGACGTAGAAGAATTAATAGTAAATCGGATGTTTGTTTAATTACATTTGAGTCGATATCGAAGACATAACGCAGTATAAAATCTTTGGTTGCATTTTCACCTAGTTGTTGTGGTTTATGTTGCGTTTGGGCTTGGTATAATGCATCAAAATCACTGCGCTCTAAGGCATTAACTACTGTATAGCTGAAATTGGGGAATAAGTTTACTAAGCTGAAAGTAAGTTTTCGTCCTGCTTTTAATAAATCATAAGGTAAGGTATCTAATTCTCGATCTTCCTCATTCAAGACAATAACTAAATCTATCACTTCATTTTCTGAGCGATCGCGATATTGGGTTTCATAAATATAGCGGAAGGAAATACCATCTCTAAAAGGAAGAATGGAAAAACCCCTTGCTTGTATTTTTTGCAGTATCTCTGCTTCCGTTAACAAATTATCTGAATCTGCAACCAGGGTGAAAGGGGCTACTTGGGGTGTGAATTCTTGTAAAATTTGGTCGCGCCAGTTCATTGTTCATCCCCCACTCGCACCAACAACAACGGCATCAATTCGGGTGTTACGTGCATTTTTTGCTGCATGATTTCGTCCCAAGCTTGTTCTTCCTGTGCTAATTGCGTCAAGCGATAAGCTTTTACTTGGGGTAATCCAATTCTTTCAATTGCTCGTCGTCTTGCTGCAAATGCATAGGTGCTTTTTTCTTGTTCTTGATTCAGATGCTTTTGATGTTTCTGCAACAGTTGCTCGTAAATATTCTTCCCTTGTACTAATGCGGCTTCCCATGCTTTGTTAAATGCTGTTATTGCTTCTTCCCCGGTTAGATGTTTTTGAATTTCTACTTCAACGGTTAATAATTGTTCCCAAATGTGGCGGGCTGTTGGTAAAAATACTCGTCCGTTGTCATGAAGAAACAGGGGCATTATCTGCTGTTGATTCCAGTCTTCGGTATAAATAGAAATACGCCATAACGACCAAAAACCCCGAACATTAACGGGATTACCCGCTATAATAAGGCTGGGGATTGGTTGCCCTTGAGCAAAGCTGGTTTTCCCACTCACTATTCCCCGAATCCGAGCATCTTCTAATGTTAAATGTTGGGCATCTGGTATTGCTGCTGCTTCTGTCGCCGTAAAGACTACATTATTTAACTGTTCCCCCGTAGGTAAAGTTAGGTTCCAGGTTTCATCTTTCTCGACTTTGCAATTGTATGCTTTTAAATAATTAATTACCATCCGTTCAACCCAATAGGGGATGGGATGGTTGATAAGTTGCTGTGCTGCGCTTGGATCTAATTTTTCATTGGTTTGGTAAATAGCTACGCTTTCTTTTGCTGCTGTTAGCTGTTGTTGTACCCTATTAACAACTTCTTCGACTTTGGTATGTAAATTGTCTGGGTTAATCAGGGTTTCAATGTACAAGTCGTCAAATATCTGCCCTGCTTGTGCTGAGTCAAGTACATCTCCGGTTTTATCTACACCAAAATCGTTAAGAATAACTGCAAGTTTCTCTTCCAAGACTTCGCGGACGCGGTATTCTACCGTATCTTCAAATACAAAGTTTAAAGCACGTACCGAATAAGTTTGTCCGATGCGGTCTACTCTACCAATGCGCTGTTCCAATCGCATCGGGTTCCAGGGGATATCGTAATTAACTACGACGTGGCAAAATTGCAGGTTTAATCCCTCACCACCTGCGTCAGTAGAAATGAGTATGCGGGTATTTTTGGCAAAGGCATCTTGAACTTGTTTGCGTTCCTCCATTCCCATTGAACCATTGAGACAAACTACAGAAATACCGCGCTGAGTTAAAAATTCCCGCAGCATTTCTTGGGTAGGGACAAATTCAGTAAAAATTAAAACTTTGATATCGGGGTCGCTTTCTTGTTGCTGCAAGCGATAAATCCAGTCTAGCAAGGCTTCTGCTTTGGGGTCTGCACCAGTTTCTTCCGTGCGTTTGGCTGCTTCTAGTAATAATTCTACTTCGGCTGTTTCGTTTTTAAATGCTTTGAGACGAGTTGTTAAAATTGACTCTACTTGTTCTTGTCCATCAAGTTCTACCCATTCTTCGGCTGCAAACATGGGAAATAAAGTTAATTGTTCGTCAGGTTCCCGCAAGACTTGCAACCGTCTTTCTAAGGTGGTGCGGATAGCGCGGGGAGAGGATGTTACCAAACGCTGCATCAAAATCATTAAAAAGCCAACGTAACTTTTCTTCTGCTTTAATGCTTGGTTATAACCTTCTCGCACGTAGTCTGTGACTGCTTCGTATAATTGGCGATGTTGGCGGTGTTTTGCCGACCAAGAAACAGTTATTAACTGAGTTTGTCTGGGTTTAAATAAAGGTTCTCCTTGAGCATTTATTGCACTACGCTTTTCGGTACGGATGACGTAAGGCTGGACTCGTTCCCGCGTCACGCTGCTAATATCGGGGAAAGCTACGGAATCTAAAAGCGAAATGAGACGATAAAAAGCATCGGTTTTACCTTGGTGGGGTGTAGCGGAAAGCAAGAGAAAATAGGGTGCAGCTTCCGCAAGCCCTTGACCGAGTTTGTAACGCGCTACTTGCTCGGTACTGCCACCTAAACGATGAGCTTCGTCTACAATAACTAAATCCCAACCTGCGGCGATTAAATCTTCAAAGCGTAGTTTGTTATATTCTCCCAGTTGTTCTGCTGTCCAACCACGGCGTTTATCCATTGGTTTTACCGAGTCCATCGGACAAACAACTTGGTTAAATAATCTCCAGCTATTTTGGATTGAGGATTGATTTTCTTGAGGATATAAACGCTGTAAGGTTTTCAGGTCTTCTGGTAGAATAAGCTGAAATTTTTCATTGAAGTGCAGATGCATTTCGCTTACCCATTGGCTAACCAAACCTTTAGGTGCAACTATTAAAATACGCTGTACCATTCCCCGCAGTTTTAGTTCCTGCATAATTAATCCAGCTTCGATGGTTTTACCCAATCCAACTTCATCAGCAAGGAGGTAGCGGACGCTATTGCTAGAAACTGCTTTGGATAATGCTTTGATTTGATGGGGTAAGGGAATGACGGAAGATTCAATTGGTGCTAAGAGTACATCTTGGGTTAAAGCATCGGCGATACGGGCGGCTGTGGCGATATAAACAATACTTGCAGGAGTTGTAATTTCCGCATCCGCAAGGGGTTTGAGTTTGTCTGCTCTAACGCGAACTACTGTATCTTGGTTGGGTAGCCAGATGCGATGAAAGGTATTGCCCCAAAGTGTTTGGGTTTCAACTATTTTACATAGCTGTTGATGTTCTTCGCTCCACAACCAAGCATCATTCATTATGTTGCCTCTCTCGCAAACTCTTGCAGATGAGGTTTCAATCGATACATTTCAGATTCATTGTCAATCAACATCTTTCTATGTAACTCTTGACACATTACTATAATATTATCTTTATCAGCACCAGTTCCCGAACAAATTTGAGCAAGGCTCATTCCCGCAGGTGCATTACTTAAAAGTCCCAAAATCTTGGCAGCTTCGGGAGAAACGGTAACTCCCAAACGCTGTTTCCAGAAGCTGTCGGCGATAATTTTTAACGGACGAGAATCAAGTTCGATGCGGAAGCGGTTGTGTTGTTCTTCGGTTTGGACGATGGGAGGACGACGTTTTGCATTGCGCCAGACGCGGGAGACTTCCCGCAAGCCAGAGCCAGCAAGTTCTGCAAAGCCAATTAATTTTAAAGCACGAGCTATCAACGGGTTACGGGCTGTACTGGTTCCACCGTTCATCAAGTCTTTTTCTGATACTAAAGATGCACCAGCATTAACCATAATTGTCCGGTGTGGTTCGAGTTCGATTTGTGCCACAGTCCGCTTGTCTGTATAGTCTTGGTGGATAATTAAGTTAATCAATGCTTCGCGAACGGCGATGTAATCAGCAGAACCCGTGGATGTCTGGAGATTATCGCTTGATAAACCTTCAATGGGATTGTGCTGAGTAATAAAATTGACGGCTTTTTTCATGACTTCGAGTAGGTTTTCTGTCAATTCCTCTCGTTTATCCCAACGTCCTTCTAATGATAATCTTACCCGTAAATCAAGAATATCTCTGCCGATTTGACGGCGAATTTCTTGACTATTGCCAAATAACAACGTTAATTGCTGTACTTCTGCGGGTGTAACTTCTCCCCTACCATCAAGTAAAATTTGGCAAATTGCATCTGTGGGATTGTTCCAATCTACGTTGATTCCTTGAGATATCAAGGTATCTAAATTGACTCGTTTTTTAAGAATCTGGCTATACCATTTTAGAGTTTTCTCATTCAGTTGAGTCCATTCCACGCTTTGGGAAACGCTGGCTTTACCTGCTAAAATTAACTCTCGTTTTTCTTTCCAAGCTTCTACAAAACTTCTACCGTCGTGAAGAGTAATTGTTTCAATCGGAATAGTTTCACCATCTAAAACCTGTATTAAATCATCCGGTATTGGTGGTTCCGTTGGTTGATTGAAAGCGGCTAAAGATTTATACGCAAGTTTTTCTGTAGCAACTTTGTCTACAAGATAAATACTTTGAGCAGCGCGATCGCACTCCAAACCCCACACCAACATCGGGTAAAGTTGCAGCGTTCCTTGTTGGGTTCCTACATACAATCTTTTTTCGTCTGGGAACAAGTTAGAAACAGCAATTTCTTCTGGCATCGGTTCGCTTTGTTCCCCCACCAATAACAAGCGAATGATGTGGATAATCCTTTTCTTGGGTTTGTGAGCATCAACTAAAAATAATGGTAATTCACACAAGGGTAAAATTCCTTGTAATGTATTTTCGAGAATTTCTAGTGGGTTTTCTGTATTTAAAATATTAGTCGCGCTAGCTTCGTTTAAACCTTTTGGATCGTGACTGACTTTATTTCTTAATTCTAGTAACTTTTCTAACTTACCTTTTGCTTGACTTTTCTTATTTTGAAAGCACTGAGAAAATTGATTTTGTAAAGGATGGGGAGTTTTTAAACTAGAAATTTCTTGAACAACGCTAAGAAAATGACCAAAAGCCAGATTTCCGCGAAATTTTTGCAAAGCTGAAGGTAGCGGGACATTTTCATCATCTCGTGCGGCAAAAGATGCTATAGCTAAAGCACACAGATAACGAGTGGCAACTTCCGCACAGCGCAGAATTAGGTCTAACTTTTCTGAATTGGAATGAGCGCGGTGAATGTTACCATATGCGTAAGCTATAGGTTGGGGATAAGTTTGCAGCACTTCATTAAGCATAGATATTTCAACTATATTTAGGTGATTCCCTGAAAATACTGCTTAAAATTATACAGATTATTTTAAAAGCGGGTTGTATTTTTTACAAGTACTAAGTACTTAGGCAAAATTAATTGTACATTTGTCATTGCGAGGAGGAACGACGAAGCAATCGTAACACTCTGGGAAAGATCCGCTGTCGCTCGCAATGACACAAATAATGAAGGTATACTTACTTACATAAAATAATGTTACTGCTGTTGAATAATAAAATAAGTAAACTTATAGAAAGAAAAGAGGTTCAAAAATGGAAACTACAACTAGAAAGCAAGCATTATTAAAAGCCATCCATGAACAATTAGAATTAGCCTATGAAGACACTTTAGAAGATGTCTTAGAGTTGCTCAAAATCCGTAAAATAGAAGACGAAGAAGATATTCAAGCGTTTAAAGATGCGGAAAATGAACTGACAATTACATGAGAACAATATAAACGAGAATAAGCAAACAATATAATTTATATTTTTCACTCCTCAATCCTACCAACCGCATTGTCATACAACATAATTAACTTTTGGTCTTCTTGCAGTACTTTATCTGGAATCTTTTTAGCAACTTCCACAATGATGGAATAATTCTTTTCTTGCCATGCTTTTTTAAATCCAGCCCGTACAGCTTCTAAACGAAATTGTTTGAGTTTTTTCTGATTGCTTTGACGGTATTCTTCAAATTCTTTGAGTAAAGCTCTGTCGCGTAATTTCTCTAAATCTATGGCTTGATTGGGGTCGGGAACGTACCATTTATCTTTAGCAGCATCGATAAGTATTCGGTCGTTTGTTTCTAATCCAGTTGCATCGGTGGGCGCATTTTCTTCTAATTCGTTGATTTTATCCCGGTGAATTGAAGAATGCTTCAGCCAAGAAACAATTTGTTTGGGAATTGCACCTTTACCGTCGTAGCAGAGAAAGTTTTGTTCGAGAAGTTCTCGTAATTCCAAAGTTTTCTCGTGTTTCAACCATGAAGATATTTCCCGCAAGAATTGGGGATGGATTTCTTGAAACGTTTGCGGCTTTTTGGTAAGTTGTTGTTTGAGCCACTGTACTGCACTTGCTTCGTCGTTGACAAATAACTCTAGTTGCAGAACTTCACGTACAGTCATGCGTTTTTGATCGTATTCTGGTACTTGTTCGGGGAGAAAGAACATTTCATCGCGATCGACAAAACGTTGTGTAAGCCCAGCGTAGAATTCCGAAGCGGAGAGGGGAACGGTAACACCTCGCTGGATGTGGAAAGCTACCATCCGGTCAAATAATAGATAATTTTGGCGTTCGGCTATAGTTTCGGCTGTTCCGTTTTTAGCGACGAATGTAGGGAGTTGTTGTAAGTGAGTGCGGATAAATTCCCAGCAAGCTTCTTCTGTTCCGGCTTTGAGTTGGAAGCGTTGTTCTAAAGTTGTTGTGGGTTTATAGGCTGTTATTACTAAGTCTTGTTTTACAGCATTACTACTATTTACTTGTTTAAAGGAACCTTGTTTTTTATCTAGCGTTCGTACATCTGCGATGATAAAACCAGCGTGCTGCATTGCTTCTTGAATAGCATTCCAAACACTATTTCTAGAGTTATGGAATTCGACTGTCATCCAACGTCCAGGCTTTAGCACTCTGTAATATTCTTCAAAGCATTGCGCCATTAATTCTTGGTACTCTAAAAGCCGTTTTCCCTGAACTTTATTCTCGATTGCTTCTAGCTTATTATCAGTAAAATTTTTTAGCCAAGATTCCCATAAAAAATTTAGTTCGGAATACATTATATTGTTACTAAAAGGAGGGTCAGTAAATATATAATTAATCGAGTTTTGTTTGACTAATGTATTACTTGCTGAAGCTGTTATCGTACACGATACTGTTTTTGTATTTGCTAACTTTTTAAATCCACGACTTATCCAATTTATCCTATCACTAATTTGTTCAATTATTGATGTTTCTATAGGAATTGATGATATATATAGAGTTCCTTTAAGATAACCTGCATTACAACCACCACCACCAAAAAAATAGTTTTTTAGATGAATCCTATTCATTTTAGTTGCTCTATATATCATGCTGGAAAACATGAATTTATAAATTTTTATTAAGGAACTATTAAGTAAATTATTTATCTTAGATAAGGACAATAAGTTCCTTCTTGTATAAAAATGATGTACATGAGTAATCCCAGCATCATCATTTCGGCGTGATTCTTCACCTTCTGGCATTCTATCAGTTGGAAACCAATAAGGAATATTGCTATTTTCAATATATTCAATTAAAGTTAAATCAAATATATCTGGTTTTTTCTCAAACCGCTTTTTTCCGAAACTATAATTAATTAAAACAGGTACTTGTTTTGCTTGTTTTATTGTTTCATTAATAGCAGTATCAAACCTTGTTATCCAAGCACGCTCCATCTTACGTTTATTCAACTCAGCATTACAGTGAGGACAAGGAAAATTATCTCTCACCTTTCCAGCTTCTTTATCAACAGCATTTTCCCAATAAACTACTTCCCCCGCACATTCGGGACAGATAAAAACATCCGACCAAACTGTATAATTGATCTTCCCAAACGGTAAACCTGAATTTTGAATATCAACTTGTGGATTATTAGATTTTTTCAGTAAAGAAACCGCTTTATCAACTTGTTCCGCAGTCGGATTATGCAATGTCAAATACATCCAACTGCATTCTTCTTCCACCTCAGCTAATATCCGCTTTGCTTCCCTTTCAAACTCAACAACATCAACAGGAGTATTGTAGTTATAAGCAATAAATGTCGCTGCTGGTGAAAGGTCATTTAAAATCGCTTTTCTAGCACCTAATTTAGAAAATTCCTTGCCATCTTCATCTAAAATAGTGCCATCAGCCTGCACTTTATAACCTAAAGATTCTACCGTTGCTTTATCTCCACACAATTGTGCAGCAACACCCGTCATTCCCGTTCCACAAAATCCATCAAAAACAACATCACCGGGTTCGGTGTAGTGCAAAATATAGCGCATAATCGCTTTATGCGGTACTTTTGTATGATAGGAATGAGCGTTATAAATTGGGTCATTTTTCCCTTCACTCACATCTGCTGCAAAGGGTTCGCGATGATAATTTTCTTCTTCTGTTGTTAAATTACTTTCCTCTTTTTCTTGATGCCAATAATTAATAAATTCTTCAATAAAAGGATTAGGACAAGCAGTATAGTAAGGTGGGTCAGATAAAGCCAAAATATCCTCGTCTTCACCAATGGGAAAACCCTCAATGTTGCGAAATTCGGGGTCTTGTAATTTCTCCCGCAATTTTTCTGTAAAATAAGCTCGGCGTGCAGCGTCATTTTCAAAAGTCATACCGAGACATTTCACAGTTTTTTGCTGCGGTGAATTGGTTTGGAGTTCAATATCTAGCGGTATCTGGTTTCCTTCCATACGGGTAGCTTTTTCCGATTTGACACTTGTTCTAGGATACCGTGTTGATGTCGAAATCTGGGGAACCTAACCCCCAGCACCTTGCCTGCAAGGGAAGGCTACGGTGTACACAGAAGTCTTCAAATCCTACCTGGAAGCAAGTTTTGCACTCAGATAAAAATCTCTCAAAGCCTGTCATTGCGAGGAGGAACGACGAAGCAATCCCAAAATGTTGCGATTACTTCGCTTCGCTCGTAATGACGATTTAACGCCTTTAAAATCCCTCAAACCTATGTGGAGAGTACTTGTGTGTACACCGTAGGCAAGGGAAGGGGAGGAAAATTCAGGTTTTATTGATTTTACTGGTCTAAATATGCTTGTAAATCGCTGGAATTAGAGAAGTTGAAGAATACCTCTACTAAAGCTTCTATTTGTTCTGCTGATAAATTTTCAATCTGTTGCATTAATGATGAATCAATCTCGCCAAAACGAGCATTAATCATAAGTCTTACCAATTTAAATGCTTCTTTTTGGACAATATCTTGATAAATTACTGACTGCTGCATAATATCCTCCCGAAAAAATTGACGAATTAAATCTTTATCAAATCGTAAACCAGCTAAAATTCCCAAACACCCGGTAATGTTTTGCTGCTCTGTTATATCTGAAATTGTAGCTACTGTTTGAGCAACTTGGTTTAGTAGCTCTTTTGGTGAGTCGGTTTTGGTTAAAGGTGCTAGGGGTAGAAGTCCGCGATTGTTGAGAAATAAAGCCGAATCTTGCTCCCACAGACGGATTACTTGATAGCGGTGTATCGTCGTCTCGTCGCGATATTCTTCAGTAAATGCGATTTCGTTGGTAGTTTCCTGTAAAAATATCACTACTTGTGTGACGGGACATTGGTATTTACGTTTTAACCTGAAGGAATAATCTCCTATCCGAAAGGGAATTGGAGGTTTTGATACAGGTTCCGTCTGGAATTCTATATGTAAAATACGATTTGTTGTTTGTAAAAATGTAACGGAGTCAGCACGAATTGGTTCTAAAAAAAGTTCTATCTTAAAGATTACATGGAGTCAAATCGTGTTAAATTTACTTTATATAGTTATCTAATCAAGCTATTAACGCTTATCGCTATAGTTAATTTGAGATAGTTATTTATGGAACTATGGGTAAATTTAGAATTTGCAGATGGTGATTTTCAATCAGGATTTAGAAAAATCCAACTTCAGATAGATGCTTTTTCTACTCATACTCATTCTATACAATTAAAAATTGAATTAGCTCCAGCCCCAGAAATTCCCCCAAGCTATGAGCGTTGGAAAAAAACCTACGACTTATTAGCTCAACCGAGGAGCAGAGGCTTTAAAAATAACCAAGTTACAAATATATCTACAGATGTTTGTTCTGAATACGCTCAATATTTAAAGGAAAAACTTAATCAGTGGCTACTACCAATCAAGTCACAGATAGAATTAGTACTTCCCTCGAATCTAAATTCGGATATTCGTTTAATTGTTAATACCCACGGGATTAAATCAGAAATAACCAAAAATATTTTACATCATATTCCTTGGCAAGAATGTAATTTATTTAGGGAAAATTTGGCATCAGAAGTAGCACTTTGTTTTAAAGATTTATTTTCTTCATCCTTATCCTTTGAGAAAGTCAAAAAATCAAATTATGAGACTTTCAGAAGAATTAAAATTATTAGTATTTTGGGTGATAGCCAAAACATTGATACTTCAATTGACGAGGAATTAATTTTAGGTTTAGAAAAACGAGGAGCCGAAACCGTTTTTTTGAAAGAACCCAAGCGCGAAGAACTGCATCAACTTTGGGATGAGCCTTGTGATATTTTATTTTTTGCTGGACACAGTGAATCTCGTGAACATGGTAAAAAAGGGATAATCGCTCTTAATCCCGATGACAGTTTAGATTTAGAGGAAATTCCTCGAACTTTAACATCAGCAATTGATCAAGGTTTAAAATTAGCAATTTTTAATTCCTGTGATGGACTGGGTTTGGCGCAAAGATTAGCAGATTTAAATTTGCCCTATGTAATAGTTTGGCGAGAACCAGTACCAGATAAAATTGCCCAGAAATTTCTCAATTTTTTTCTGGCTTCCTATGCGAGTGGAGATTGTTTATTCACTGCGGTATCCAAAGCTAGAGGTAAATTACAAGAACTAACCGGGTTGTCGGAGTCAGAAAAACTGCTTCCTGGGGTGAGTAGTTTACCGATTATTTGTAAAAACACCTCCGAAACACCTCCTACTTGGGAAGAATTAGGTGGATTATCTGGTAAATTACCAAAGTCTCCTTATCAAGGTTTATCTGCCTTTAAAGAAGAAGATGCACCCTTTTTCTTTGGACGGGAGAAATCTATTAACGAGTTGGTTGCAGCAGTGAAAAGAAAACCTTTAGTAGCTGTTGTAGGTGCTTCTGGGAGTGGGAAATCTTCTCTTGTGTTTGCGGGTTTAGTTCCGAAGTTGCGAGCAACGGGAGATGTAGAGATAATTTCTCTTCGTCCAGGGAATAATCCCCTGGGAAATTTAGCGATCGCACTTAATCATCATCACAAATTTGCACCACCATTACCAGTTCAAAATTCATCAGAAAATTCGATGGATACACAAACTACATTAGATCAACTGGTTTTAGAGATCGACTTGCGACATGATGAGACACAACTAGCTGAGCTAATCAATGATATTTTTACCAAAAAACACTTAATAATTATCATTGACCAATTTGAAGAACTTTACACCCTCGCACCACCAGAAGAACGCCAGCCTTTTCTAGATGCATTAATTTACACCATCAACAACGTCCCCAGATTTACCCTGCTTTTGACATTGCGGGCGGATTTTTATGGCTATGCTTTATCTTACCGTCCTTTTAGCGATGCTTTACAGAAGGGAATTTATAATCTAGGTCCGATGAATCGGGAGGAGTTGCGTTGTGCGATTGAAAAACCAGCGCAAAAAATGAAGGTTGTACTTGAGGAGGGGTTGACTGAAACTTTAATCAAGGATTTAGGTAATCAACCGGGACGTTTACCTTTACTTGAGTTTACCCTGACACAGCTTTGGCAAAACCCTAGAAAATGGTTTCTCACCCACGAAGCTTATCAAGAAATTGGTGGTTTGGAGAAGGGTTTGGCTAATTACGCCGATACGGTGTTAGATAAGTTGAGTCAAAATGATAAAAAACGCGCCGAAAAAATATTTATTCAGTTAGTACGTCCTGGGGAAGGTACGGAGGATACCCGACGTGTAGCGACTCGAAAAGAGGTAGGAAATACAAATTGGGATTTGGTGCAAAAGTTAGCTGATGCACGTTTGCTGGTGACTGGTTGTGATCAGAATAGCGAAAACAAGGAAGAGACGGTAGAAATAATTCACGAAGCGTTAATTAGACAATGGGTTCGTTTTCGCCAGTGGATTCAAGATAATCGGGAGTTTCGGATTTGGCAAGAAAGATTAAAGCTAGAAATCCGTGACTGGGAAAATAACCAACAAAACCCGGAAGCACTATTACAAGGAACACGGCTAGCTGTGGCAGCAGATTGGTACAAAATCACCAGAGAACACCTCACCCCGTCTCAACAGGATTTTATTACTGCTAGCATTACGAATCAACAACAAAAACTGCGTCAAAATAAAACTAAGCAGCGATTGATTATATCAGGACTCAGTGGTGGTTTGTTAATCACCTTGATGGCTGCTGGATTTGCTTGGTGGCAATGGCAAAATGCTCGTTTCAACGAAGTTACAGCTTTAAACCGCTCCAGCAAAGCAATGTTGGCTTTAGGTGAAGATTTTGATGCTCTCCTGGAAGGTTTAAGAGCATACAAAAAATTAAATGAAACTTCTTTTTCACCAACATTTGATAAAGCAAACATCCAAAATCAGGTTGATAACTTCCCAAAAGAAGCACTTTATCACGTTAAAGAAATTAATCGACTGGAAAACCATGAAGATGAAGTCATGGACGTTGACTTTAGTCCTGATGGTCAGATGATTGCTACTGCAAGTAAAGACACAACGGTCAAAATCTGGAATTTCCAAGGAAAATTGCTACACAACTTCCTCGGACATCAGGGTACGGTCTATCGTGTCAAATTCAGTCCTAGCGGGGATATCATTGCCACAGCCAGTTGGGATGGTACAGTGAAACTATGGACAACAAAAGGTAAATTGATTCGGGAATTGAAGCATGATGGATCTGTTTACGGTGTAGTTTTTTTCCCAGATGGCAAGACAATTGCCAGCGCAGACGGCAAGGGATACGTAAAAATCTGGACAACTACAGGTCAATTAATCACAAAATTCACAGCCCATTCCATGGCGATTTTGGACCTGAGTATTAGTCCAGATGGCGAGAAACTTGCTACCGTCAGTCAGGATAAAACAGCGAAAATCTGGAGTCGGGATGGCAAAATACTGCACACTTTAGCTGGACACGATAATTGGGTATGGGATGTAAGTTTCAGCCCAGATAGTCAAAAAATAGCTACTGCTAGTCAAGACCATACTATCAAGTTGTGGAGCGTTAAAGGGAAGTTTCTCAAAACCCTAGATGCTCATACAAATGCGGTAACAAGTGTCAGCTTTAGCCCCAATGGCAAGCAAATAGCTAGCGCTGATACTGACCAAAATATGATTATTTGGAATGAATCCGGGGAGAGACTGCAAACCCTAATAACCGGACATGAGGATTGGCTGTGGAGCCTCAAATACAGTCTGGATGGGAGAACCATCGCCACTGCTAGCAAAGATGGAACCGTTAAGTTCTGGCAAATCCAAGGAAAGAAATATTATATTCAAAAAGCCCATCATGATGCGATTTATTCCGTCAGTTTCAGTCCAGATGACAAGGAATATACCACTGCTAGCAAAGATGGAACCGTGAAACTATGGAAACGCTCAGGAGGATTGATTAAAACTCTCACATTGGCGAATGCGAGTGATAAAACCTGGTTTACCCATGCCAGTTTTAGTAGGGATGGACAAAAAATTGCTGGCGCTACTAATGATGGCACCGTGGTAATCTGGAATCGTCAAGGAGAGATAATCACAACCTTCTCAGCCCACCCCAAAGAATGGATTTGGCAGGTCAATTTTATCGCCGATGACAAAATGATTGTCACCGCTAGTTATGACGGTACGGTCAAATTTTGGAGTTTAACAGGCAAATTGCTGCAAACCATTGCCGCACATAAAATGGATAAAGGTGTTAATGGCATCAACTGGAGTCCAAATGGAAAAATCATCGCCACTGCGGGTTGGGATAAAAAAGCCAAACTGTGGACAAGGGAAGGTAAACCCATTCAAACGCTTACAGATGAAGATACAGAGTATACAAATACAACAAATACAACCCACAAAGATGGAGTTCACAGTATTAGTTTCAGTCCCGACGGCAAGATAATCGTCACTGCGAGTCAGGATAAAACAGTTAAAATATGGACAGCAGCAGGTAAATTAATTAAAACTCTCAAAGCACATAAAGCCCCGGTTTTCCGCGTTCAATTTAGTCCAGATGGTAACAAATTTGCCACAGCCAGTTTCGATCAAACCGTCAAACTCTGGAGTCGTGATGGAGAGGAATTGAAGGAATATACGGGACATCGCGATGATGTCAACAGTATAGATTTTAGTGGTGATGGTAATCATCTGATCTCCGCCGACAAAAAAGGAAACGTGATTATCTGGGATTTACAATTACAGCAAAATCAACTATTAGGAGATACTTGTGGTTGGTTGCGTGACTATCTGCAAAATAATCCGAAGGTGAGTAATAGCGATCGCGCTTTATGTAACGGTATCGGAATTCAAAAGTGAACTACTAAAAGCACAAAAGAATTCCAATGACGCTGGCAGTGTTTTCCCTAATCAAAAGGGACTTGGTATCCGGCGAATTCCCCCAGGTAGGCGAGAATCGAAGTGCCATTTTCATCTTGAGAAACCTGGTTATTAAGCAGCAGCTTGGCAACCCCTCCTTCGCCACGCAGATGTGCTGCTGCAAGAATTCCGGATGCTGTGACGACTACTCCTCCTCGTTGTTGTCCGATAAATTCTTTTATGGAGCGTCCATTGAGTTGATTTTTGATTAGACCCCACTTGTATTGCATAGCTTCTTGAATAGCTATTTCTTGCACATTGTTCTTATTATTAAGGAAATCTTCCTTACTATTAATCCCATTTTTTCCCGTCCATCTACCGCGCCAATAATTCCTATCTACACCATTTCCTCCACCAATATAGGGATTAGGGGTGTCGTAATAGCCAAGGTCTTTCAGTAAGCCTTCTCCGAATTGATACTTGCCTATAAAACCCAACTGGTTCTCAATGTTTGTAGGTGGATTTTGTTGTCCTGTTTCTCTTATTGCAAGTGCTGTCAAAAAGTCTTTGTAATTTCCCTTAACTCCAGAGTTCTGCTTTGTTTGGACAACAGCAGAATCTTTTTTGTTGAAGACACTGTTAGCGTAGCTAGATTCGGTTGTTAAAAATGATGCACTTAAATACGAACACATCACTAGTCCGATAGCAGAAAATTTGCTGATTGTTTGTGTAAATGATTTTGTTTTCAGCAATTGAGTCATAAAACTTTGTCGCAAATCAGGTTTGATGCTCATAGGAATGTTTTTTTGATGGTGTGATTTTCTTTTAAGCAGAACGAGGAACCCAAGCTAATTGCTTGTTTTTCCTGCTTCTAGTTTTAATTAGATGCAAATCCAATCGACTTATACACTTATGTGATCCAAATGGAAGTTTAGTCATATTTACTTGTATTTATAGATGGATAACAAGCGATCGCACTCTGTGTAATGATATCGGAATTTAAAAGCGTTAACCAATATCTTGCACCAATCGCCGACTATAGCCAAGAGTTATAAATGTAGCTCCTATTTTATTGAGAATTTATATTAACTATTTTAGCTAAGTGTATAGGTTGATTGAACCTGAACTTATTTAAAAGTGGAAGCAGGGAAAACAACTACCTAAAGTTTCTCTTTGTGTTCAACAAAAAAATAGAGTCAAAAGGAGTATTTAAATGAATTCCAAGATGCAAAATCAAAAAAGTCTCGAATCAGCAAGTCCAATCGCTTCTTCTGACCTTGAGTTATTAAAGGATGAGGAGTTAGAAGCGAGAGCGGGACTTGACGACCTATTAAAAAACCTCTCGTCGTCGCGAGGTAAGGTCGCCAGGTGGGCTGCCGTGGCTGCACTCGTAGTAGGGAACTTTGTTGGTATGGTTATGCCAGCTCATGCAGTCAACCGTGCCCGTTGCGAGTCTGAAACCTTTAACATAGTTCAAGGACCTCGAGGCGACAGGGCTACAATGTGCTTCGCTAATCGTGGCGAGATTCTAGTTGGTATCGCTGACGTGCATAGATTGTACTCTGGAAACAACGGAGGCTTTGTTGTCACTAACAAAGGAAACTTCAATTTCGGCAAGCATCAGGTCATTGACTTCATCAACACGGTTGGCACAGTGACCATTTCCACCATCCATATCAACTGATGTTATGGCGGCGGTTGGCATCCAGCCGCCATTTGTCACAAGTTAAGGCTGCAAGGCAGTTGTTAAGGGGCTTTTAAAAGCTATTCGACCCATGTTTTTTCAATCATTTACGACAATTCGTCCTATTTTGAATGAAAAATTGATATTCAGATAGAGTCTCAAGCTTTTTGTCTGTATCAATATCTACAAAATTAGATGCGCTTAGAAAATAGTTGAGAAAATTCTCAATTGCTTAACACAGCTTTGTTGTTTCAGCGTTTAAGCATTGGCTAAAACAACAAAATAATCGAGTACAAAATACCTACCTTTGTAAGGAAGGGTAGGACATTCTCAGGCAAGCCATCAAAAGCAAAAAAGAAGCCAATGGAAAATCTGAATTTGTTCCTATCACCGAGATAAAATTCGAGGGGTAGATTTTATAAACATAATTACTGAAATAGCATTAAAGGAATTATGCCAGTTTTATTACTGAGTTTGCTATTACCAGCGGGTTTATTTGCCTGCCAAGCTATTAATCAAGCTAGACGCATTGATAAAGCAAATGTTCAATTAGAAAAGCAGAAGTTTTACTATGCTGTGATTCTCAGTATTTTAAACGCTTTATTCGCTCTCTTTGGTCAAATAATTATCGAGAACCACAAACACAATAACAATGTTAATAAAACATCAGAAGTTAAAGCTACATCTCAGAAAAATACCAAAACGCTAAGTATAAGTAAAAATTCGACTACTAATAGTACGCCCTCTAATTCTCCAATTTCTAAATCTAGTTATAAAAGTCAATGTCCTGGCAATAGTGAGCTAATGTCTAATTGGAAATCCGGTCAAGAACATCCTAGGTACCCCAATGTAATTGCATTAAATGACAAAGGAAAATGGAAACCCAAACTTGGATACGTGTTTGTCACGAAGGACGATCCATGTGACCTTAAGGTAAAACCTATACCTAAAAAAAGTTCATCTAACTCCGATGGTGAGTAGATTTAAGTAATTGTTATATACACTCCGGCAATTTGAAAGATGGGTTTTCTTCTACTGGACTGGCTCTCTAGAGAATAGCTCTTTCCAAAAGACATAAGTCGGCAGAAATAAACCGAACTATGTAAAGAAAAGTAAAACTTGAAAATTACCTCGCAGTAAGCACCTCAGCGCTAAAGGGCTTATTACAAACATTGAATTTTTTACGGCGACTTACTTAGTTGCTGTAAAGAAAAAGTGAAAACATTTTAAAACAAAAGCCA
>NZ_JAYGHM010000097.1:0-21521 GCF_034931125.1 Rivularia sp. UHCC 0363
ATGAATCATAATTTCTACTTAATCTGACCAGCATATATGAAGCATTTCTATCCCCCTGGGCTGCTGCTCCTGCTCCTAATAAAATAAACCCAATTGCAAATCCACAGCTTCCAGAACTTGCCCTTTTAAGTGCTTCTGGAGTTTTATTCCCTGTTAGTGGTAAAGCTATTAATGCAACTCCAGAAACAATAAATATGCTAATACTTATAGCTGTCGCCCAGGATGATAAGCAAGCTAACGAATACCAAATTCCTATTTCTTGGAATTGTTGTAATTGATTTTTTATTCTATTCATGATTAAAATCTATTGGTTTACCGTTGAAATGTTGATAAATATTATTCGCTTCTAACCAACTAGGTAATGTTCTTTCTACTTCTGACAATTCGTTACCATTCTCATCAACCAATCCATGCACAATTTGTACTCTAGATAATGGTGTTTCTCCATTAGCTGAAAACTTTTTAAGTTGAATTGTGCCTGATTTCCTGGCTTCAAATGTTCCCTCGACAGATGCAATTTGTTTATCCATCTGGGAATGATTTACGGCTCTGGCTTTTAGGTAATCTTCGAGTTGAAATTGGTTTTTAATAGCTTCATTCTCGTCATCGGTTAACCCTAGTTCTTTTCTTTGCTGTAAATCTTCTTGAGTTAAACCGTCTTTTAAAGTATCTGTATATAATTGGTTGGAATGTTGCTTGATATCTCGGTTGCGTCTGTGTTGCTGCCAATTATAGTAAGCCGTGGTTTTCTCGGTTTCTCCTAGTTGGTAATCGGATTTTTTAAGCCTACCGACACGAGAAGCTAGCGTTAATGAAATACCCCACAATCCTACGACGGAAGCTACATTACCGTATATTTGATAAGGGTTATCTCTAGGGATGATTCTTACTAAGCTAATCGTGCTACCCATGTATGGAATAATAGAACCGTAGCTGTTATATTTGTCCCACTCTTCTGCAAGAATATATCTTGGTTGATGGCAGTATTTACTATCTAGTTCCTTTTGTGCTTTTTCTAAATCATAATATCGTAGTTTTTTAACTTTCTTTTTATCGGCTAATATGTTCTCCTGTTTGTTAGCAGTTTGCGGACATAATTGTATTTGTGCTAGTGGGTAAGGTTGGCGTGAATGAGAAAAGCAGAAGCCAGTTATACCGACTACTGCTGATATTACAATGGCTGATAGTTCAATCGTATTTCTACTCATTTATTAATAAGGAAGGAGTAAGAAGAAAGGAGGAAGAAGTAATAAAAGCAAACTTATATGCACACGCAGCTAATTCAATATTTATCTTCATTGTTTGGTTTACTTCCGGGGTATTCTTCACTCAAAACAAACCCCCCTTCTTCCCTCTTCCCTCTTTCTTCTTCCTTCTTCATTTCTACTCATCTCCTGCTAATAATAAATAAAGAACCAAGCACTATTCCTGCTGCAATACCGATTGATAGCCAAGGGTCTAACCAAGGTCTTTCTTGATAAATAGTCTGAATATCGGCGCTGATTTGATATGCGCTATCTGTAGTCATTTGCTGGAAGTATTGATAATCTTTAATTGCCAACCAGGTGCTTCCAGCAGCTATTACAAAACCACCAATTGTTTTTACTGGTTTCTCCATTCCTTCCACCTCAAATCCGTCATTATAATTAGCTCTAAACCCAGATAAACCAACTATTGAACTAATTGAACAAATAGAAAAACATAATCCTGCTGCAAGCCACAGAGATGCACCACCGTTGATTAATAAAAGTAGTCGTGCAAGAAAAAATCCGCTAGCACTTAACGACCAACTTATGAAATATTTCTGTACCAGTTCTGTCGTTTGAATTACTTGCTTTCTATGTTTTTTACGTTCTTCCAGATGTTCTATTAAGTCTTTGGGTAATTGGGTATCTGGTGTAGTTTCCGATTGCTCTTGTTCTTCTAAATCATCAAATTGCTCAATCATTGTTAATGAAGGAAGGAGTTAGAGGGAAGAAGGAAGAAGAAGGAAGAAGAAGGAAGAAGAAGATAAAAGAAGAATAAATGGTAGTATTACTATTACTTCATTCTTCAAACTTCTTTCTTCAAAAATATGAGTAGTCATCGAGAACAGTTTATCTGGAAACGTGGTGTAAAATTAGCCATTTTGTGTTACCAATTAACAAAATATTTTCCTCAATCTGAACTATATGGACTAACAAATCAAATAAGACGAGCATCTGTATCTGTTCCTTCCAATATTGCTGAAGGATATGGCAGAAACAGCAAAAAAGAATATGTACGTTTTATTAGGATTTCCGTCTTGCTCTTTAAGAGAAGTAGATACCCAACTATTTATTGCTAAAGAAGTAGGTTTGGCATCTACAGAACTATTTGTGCCTGTAATGAAAGAAGTTGATGAATTACAACGCATTTTAGTATCGACTCTCCAAAAACTTGAATCATAGATAATTACGCTCAGCTATAGGAAAGAAGGTTTAAGGGGTATTAAATAATCTTCTCTTCTTCCTTCTTCCTTCTTGCCTCTTCCTTATGAAGACAACTAGAATCCAAGGATGGTATCTTTAATCTTTTGAATTATTGAACGTCCTGCATATTGTTTCTTGGGTTTTAAATCATCTCTAGCATTATCACCAGCATCAAGATAATAGTTACCTAAGTCTTTGTCATGTTGTAAATCAATTGTTTGTTGCCTTACTTCTGTTTTTAATTCTTCTTGCAGCATCTTGTATTCGCCATCAATACTCATCATGTGGCGGTCTACCCAAGCTTTCAATGTGATATGTTCTGTGGCTTGTTTATGGCGCAATTCCTCTCTACTTTTAGCTCCTTCAAAGTCAAGGCTTAATTCTTCTAATTGATTTGCTAGTTTATCGTCGGCAAGGATGGATGATTGGATTTCTCGTTCTATTCTTTCTCCACTTACACCTGCTTGTTTATAAATAGCTGCTAAAGTTGTGTTTAAATCTTCTGCGCCTTTGATTGCAGCAATCATATTATCTTTAACTTTTGGTGCAAATTCACTAATCTTTGCTCCATCATTACCCATTTGACCGATTAGTTTTAGTGCTTTTTGGTCGCCCATTAATGCCCTGTAAATTAGGTTTGTGGAAGCGTTGAATTTCCCACGTAGTTGTCTTTCTAGGTGGCGTGATTTTGAAGAAACCAAGTTTTTTAGCTTGCCAGTATTTTTCACAACGATTAATCCTCTCCTCTGTTAGTATTTCTGTACATTGGTAGTTCATCCACTGTTGGTATTGCTGTATTCTGTCTTTTCTTTCTAAGTAGGCTTGGTATTTTAAGTGATAGCTGATTGATTGGTAGCAGTAATCTATTAGGAATAAAGCAGGAATAAGGATTGATAGTAGCTTTAATGCTCCAGTAAATGTTGAGTATTTACTGTATTTTGAATGCTGCCGAAAGACTTTTGGAGAAGCTTTTGAGATTAGAGCTTTTTTGCTCTAACACCTCCTTTGTTGTTATGACTCCTTCTACACTCTTTCTCTGCAAGCTAGTAGTTCTGTTATTGATATAGTCACGCAGGTTGTTATTGCTAGCATCAATTTTTTGTTCAACTTCATCAAATTTACTTTGGGCATAATCTTTGATTGATGAGTTGATAGTTTCTACAGCACTAACAAAGTCGGTGAATGAGTCGCTAACGGTTTGGGAGATATCTGTGATTTCTGATTCGCTCAACTCTATTCCCAACGATTGGGCTTGTACTGTTATTAATTGCTCTTTCTGTTGATTGGTAATTGCGGTTGAATTCCCCGTTTCTTGAGTAGCTTCTGATTCTGTCAAAGCTGAGGGTGTATTTTCTGAATTGGGAATTTCTAGAGATTGATTATGTTTATCAATCAAATACTGTACCCCTGCTTTTATTTGTTCTGGAGTGGGGTTATCTAAGTCATTGCAACCTATAATTTTTGCAGCTTCTAAATAATCGTTTTGTGAAAAACCCTGATAATTCTTCTTGTATAACCTTGTCCGAACGTTGTTCTGAAATTTTGTAGTAGCCATGCCGTTTTCTCCAGTTACTCCACTATCAATTCCAAATAATTAACTCTAATTGTTTGATTTTGAAATTCCGTCCTTGAGTCATATTCATTCAATAGCTAAAACTTCAATTCTAGGTTTGGGCGTGTTTGACTTTGAGCCAATAATGCGCTTATTAAATGCCCATTTGGCAGCACCAAGTGCAACTAATGCAAAATCATCGTTATTGAACTTTTTATTAGCTGAATAAGACAATCCACAACGACTAAACCAGTGATATTTTGTACTTCTAGGTATTTCTTTTATCTCTAATGTTTTTGTCAAGTCGTGTAGAAACGAGTCACAGGTAAAGGTTTGATTGCTGCTTCTATATTTATTAAAGACTTCCCAACACTCTTGGAAATCTTCACTCGTAAACGAAAATCGCTTATAACGTGACTTAAATTGTGCAACTGATTTGACAATCACATCACTTGAAGGATTTTCTACTGCAAACCCTAAATGATGCTTCATACTCGCAACTAATCTGTACCAAGTTATATCTGAGATTTTCTTTCCTAAAGTCTGCTCGTAAAGACTTCTGAGCTTCCTATACTTTCTTAAGTAGTTATTGCTTGCCATATATGAATTACTACTATTACTACATAGATATACGGTGGTGATGTATCTCTTAAGTGACTATCCGTAAATTCTTAGTTATCAGGTACGTCAATAACTTTGAACCATGTATCAATACCCTTGGACACCTATCTGATAAGTTGGACAACAATTGAATGAAAAACATATTTACAAGACTTGAAACAACGTCTGGACAAGAGTTTTCATTGTTTTGATGTAATTAGACTCCTCTCTCTAGCACCCATATGTGTACCCCCGCTCACACGCCGCGCTTTGGGAATGAGGCGCTGTCGCTTCCAAGAGCGTTTACAAGTGAAGGCATCTGAACAGAAAGTTGCTCCCAGTTGGCGCGTGGTTGCAACAATGTAGCCGGGGAGGGTATTTCCCACTTTTTAATGATTTTATTCATAGGCTTAATGGAAATACGAATCTATGCCCCTCATTAGTTGTATTTTTGGCAGCGTAAGGATTTTGGGTATTTGCTATTTATGCTGATATGATAATAGTACTTTACCACAATGAAAAGTACATTACCTGACTATTTGTTGAGGTAAGTTTAAGAAATGATAATGAAGGAGGTGATTTTATATAGTTAAAGTTATTAATGCCAACAGATAAAGCACTAGTGAGCGTATATGTCCCTAAAGACATCAAAGAAAAGCTTGAAGTATGGGCAACTGAAGAAGACAGGTCTGTCAGTTATATAGTTGGCAGACTGATCATAGAAACGATTGAAGTTAGAGAATCAAAGAAAAATATTCCCCATGATTCTAAAGACAAAGGGGATAAGCAAGATGCATGAATCATTACAGTATCGACCCACTTGAATTGCCATCGTTACCATTAGCTGAACGTTCACAGATGCCAACAAGCCATGCGTATACTTTGTCTTAATGGACAACTGCGTTTTGTACATTGGACAAACTGTTAATCTTGCTCGCATTGTGCCTGTGCAGCTTTCTTTATTGACCTTCTTCGCCTCTCGCCTATTTTTCTATTCTTTTTTGCAATTTCTTTTACCTTTGCTCCCAGGCAATAGTATGATAAGTGCATTAGTTTTGTTTACGCAGAACAATTCTTGCTGCGATATTCAGGAGCAGCAAAAAGTAAAACTAGTTCTTATTAATTGATAGGGGCTTTGAATTATTTAAGGAGGTTGTAGATGATTGAATATGTTTAAAGGACAAAAAAGCTTGAAGTAAGCGAATTTTGCCCTAAAAACTAAATATTGCAACGGAGGGTTATATCTCAAAGAACCTAACCAGTATGGATTGTGCCTGCAAGCTTTTCTATCACTGTTTAAGTCTTAACCAGAGATGACTCCGCTTTGTGCTACACACACATCTTATTACAAGTTGCGTCTCTCTGTACAGCTTTTTTGCCACAATTGGACATTTTTTAAATCGTTAAATTCCGGCTCACAAAAAGAAAGTAGTAGACAGTTGCACAAAAACGCGGAAACCCTCCACTTGGAAAGCTTCAGTAACCAAAACAAGGAGGAAGTATGTATTTGTAAAAAATTAAACCATCCTGATATGTCAGGGAATCATGACTTTAGCGCAAGAAAAAGCTGGGTAGTTCGCCTTGTGCTTGGTTAATCCCGTTCCGTGTATGTAACTAGAAAACACCAGAAAACACCACAGTAAAGCGGTAGTTCGCCCGCGTCCTATCCGTTCCACAGACCGAAAAAAACCGCGAGACGATTCATAGTCGTCTCAGCACGCTGGAAAAATACCCCAGCACAACAAATTTAAGATTTTCATTCTAAGTTACATGGAACGAGATTAACCAAAACAAGTTAGGCGGCTACCCCGATGATTCAACATCGGAGCAGCCATATGTATTTACCAGAAAAACCAGAAAATAACCGCTTTTCAAGCCGTCCGGCTTCTGACAACAAAAAACTCAAACCCCATTCACCCGCTGACCCCGTGGGTAAGCGTTATGTACAATGCTTCTACCACCCTCATGGCGCAATAGTAGCCCTTACACCATGCGGAGAAGAAAAACCAGCATGGCGTACTATTAGCTATTACCTCCAAGCTTCCACGCTCTGGAATTATCACCAAGACCCGTCCAAACTGGTGGGTATCCGATTTGGGAACAACACGAAATTCGGCGTAATTGACCTAGATGACGGCGGCGACTACCATAACCCAGAATCCGTAAAAAAAATCCAACACGCCCTAGAAAACATCGGCATCACCGATATAGTCCCCATACAATCCAGCTATAGCGGTGGCTACCACCTAATAATCCCCTTTTCTACCCAAATAACCACCTTCTCGCTCGCCTGCGCTTTAGAAATAGCATTAAGAAAAGCAGGTTTGAGCATCCGCCAAGGACACCTAGAAGTCTTCCCCAATGCCAAACCCTACGGCAGCAACACAGTCACCAACTACAACGCCATCCGCTGCCCCATGCAGCCCCATAGCGGTGCCTTACTCCTAGATGACGACCTGGAACCAATCGGCGACAGCGTAGAAGTCTTCTTAGACCACTGCGATCGCGCCTCTTGCCGCCAAGATTTAACAAAACTTAAAAGATTCGCCAGAAAAGCCAGAAAAACGATAACCAAAGAAAGGTACAGCAAATTTTATTCTAAAGATGCTCTTTCTTGGCGTACTGACTGGGAAGAAATCATCGCCACCGGGTGGACGGGAAAAGGACAAACAAACACCTATCTACAAATCCTTGTAGGCTATGGAATAGTATTTTTGGGGTTAGAGTACTCCGAATTAGTTAAATACGCCTTAGAAGTCGCTACAAACGCCCCTGGCTACACAGAATATTGCGGACACCAACATGAAATAGAAGCTAGGGTACGTCAATGGGCTAAAAACAGTATCAACAACAAATGGTATTCCGAATATGCCAGCTACCCAGAACGCCCCCGTGAAACCTTTGCAGCCACATTTGCGGAGATAATTGCAGGTGGGGGGAACACTAGAAAACCCAAAACCAAAGATAACGTAATACCATTTGACCGACGTAAAGCACAAAGCGAACAGCGCAGCCAAGAAGCCCAAAGACGCATTCGTTGGTCGGTAAAAGCATTGGAATGGAGTACGGGCTTACCCGAAGGAATAACCGACCGAACTTTGGCAATAAGTGCTGAATACAAACGTAGTTTTGGTAAAACCATTTCTAGAGAAACGCTGCGGAAATATCTCCACCTGTGGCATCCGAATTTTTATGTGGAAGACCCCTGGGCAGAAAATAGCTCAAATGCTTGTCAGACGGACAAGTACGGGTATTTTAACCAGCAAATAAGCGTTGACCAAAATAAAAACGCCCAAAATCCAAGCCAGATGGGCGAGTACGGGTATTTCTCCTATATGAAGGTTTTGTGCCTGCCTCCCGCAGACGCTTCCCCGCAGGGGGAGTCGTCTGCTTCCGAAGTGTCGGATCAAGTTGAGTGCGTGGAAGTTGAAAGTCCAGAAATTGAAAATGTAAATATTTTTAACAATTCCAACAATCAACCAAATTCTGAAATTGAAAATCCAGAAATTGAAAATTGTTTTGATAATTCAAATAACGAATTAAATCCTGAGATTGAAAATTCAGAGAATTTAGAAAATCCAGAAATTATTGAAAATGTAAATAATCTTAACAATTTCAATGATTCCAACAATGAATCTAATAATTCAAATGATTCATCAGAATGTTTAAACAATTTTAAACCGATAGAAAATAATTCTGATAAGTATTCTAAATACCCACATGGCTGCGGCGCGGCTGAAAATGGCGATAATAAAAACTTATCAATCAATCTCGATCGGGCGGATTGTACTGTACCTTCATCTTCTTCTGTGCCACCAGAAGTTGAGGAATTGAAACGAGCTACCCGGTTGCGACTGAAAGCATTATTCGATGCCCAGAAAGCGGTGAGGACGTATTGCGTGATAACAGGACGTTTGTTACTAGGGCAAGAGCGATCGCGATTAGAGCAAATCGCCAAGTACCAATTCTACATGGATTCGGGATGCTCCGTGTTAGTAGCAGAAGCAGAAGCTTGGGCAGCTGTTAATCCTGGGTGCTTGCCGTTTAGTTTGCAGTCGGCATTCAACGAACGCGCCGATGAATGAAGCGTTACAGATGGGTGCCTATAATTACCAAATCACATCAACAGGATACCGAGTGACTTGAGTATCTACAGTTACAATCGGCATTTTCTCCACTTGGCTTTGAGCAATGATTATTCTGTCAAAAGGGTCACGGTGAAAGTCTGGTAAATTCACTACTTGTAAAGCATGAACCATCTGAATCGGTAGACTTTCAAATCGATTCATTGTCAATCGACTCGGAATGTAAGTTTCTGGCGGTTCTGGTAAATTCAATTTTCCCAAACGTACTTTGATGACGATTTCCCACGCACTCGCAGCACTCAAGAACAATACATTACCCTCGTCAGCAATTACACCGCGAGCAGTAGATGAAAGTCGGGAATCGTCTGTAACCCACCATATAAATGCATGGGTATCAAGTAATGCTTTCATTGTGGATGTCTAGGGGATTAAGAAAGTCGTTCAAAACATCCTCCGGTAGGGGTTCGTCAAAGTCAGGAGCGATAACCACCTTACCACGGTCTAATCCTGGAATTCTTGGTGATGGCTGTCTCGTAACAGGCACAATACGGGCAACGGGATTGCCAGCTTGAGAAAGAACAACTTCCTCTCCCGCCAAAACTCGGCGGAGCAGTTCCGCAAAGTCAGACTGATTGGTAGGAAGTTCTGTATTATACATTGACGGTTACTCCAAATTGTTGCAGTTCGTGCCGTTGCTTAGAAGAAGGCGCTCACGTAGTTGAGAGCGTGCAACGGCGCTTACATTTGAGTTTAACGGACACTTGGGAAACAAAGCTGTCCCCTATATGTTATCCACATCCATTCTTTGGTAAGTTTACAATCTAAAATTGCACCACAACGAACGGTATGGGGATAAAAATAGAATTGATTCACGTTTATATTAGATTTGGATAATTAAATGTTGAAAGAACTTCACCTCCAGCAAGTTGGTCCAGCCGACCATTTTGATGTTGAATTTGCCGATAGACTCAATATATTTACAGGTGATAACGGTTTGGGTAAAAGTTTTTTACTCGATGTTGCTTGGTGGGTAATCACTGGAAACTGGGTAGAACAACCTGCTTATCCACAACGAAATAAAGAAGGAAACCCAAAAATTAACTGCCTAGTTAGCACCGAAAATAACATAAAAGAATATCAAAGTGAATTTGATTTCTCCGAACAACAATGGCGTAATTTACAAATGCCTCCCTTATTAAAAGAGGTAATTATTTACGTGCGCGTTGATGGTGGTTTTTCTGTTTTTGACCCCGCACGCAACCGGGATAATGCTTATAATTTTAACCCAGATACGCTTTGGAACGGCTTAAAAATAAACGGTAAAGTTCTTTGTAATGGTTTAATTCAAGATTGGGTTACATGGCAAAATCAACCCAATAAATATCCCTTTAAACTATTTTATAACGTCATTAAAAAACTTGCACCTCACCCTTCTGAATGGATAGAGATTGGAGAACCAACGCGAGTTTCTGTGGAAGACGTGCGCGATATTCCTACAGTTAATTTGCCTTATGGTAACGTTCCTGTAACTCAAGCTTCTGCCGGAATGAAGCGGATTTTGGGATTAGCTTATTTACTAGTATGGACTTGGTACGAACATAAAAAAGCTTCTGAACTGCGCCAAGAAAGTCCAACGAATCAAATAGTTTTATTAATAGATGAAGTTGAATCTCACTTACATCCCCAATGGCAAAGAGTAATTTTACCAGCTATTTTAGATGTGGCGCGTGAATTACAAAATAGTATAAATATACAGGCTTTAGTTACTACTCATTCTCCACTAGTTCTTGCTTCCTTAGAACCAGATTTTAATGAAGAGGAAGATAGATTATTTTTATTCAAATTAGAAGATAAAGAAGTCACTCTTGATGAAATACCTTGGTCAAAACAAGGAGATATAGTTGGATGGTTAACCTCAGAAATTTTTGGACTCAAACAAGCGCGTTCTAAAGAAGCAGAAAATGCCATTGAAGCCGCAGAAGCTTGGATGCGTCATGACGGTTTGAATGCTTTTCCAGAAAACTTGAGAACCCACTCACAAATTCATCAGGAATTACAAAGACTTTTACCCGGACACGACCCATTTTGGCCGCGTTGGATAGTCACATCAGAAAAAAGAAATTCTGCTGGATTATCGGGGGTTTAACATATAAATGATACCGTTTGAACCTCCACCAGAACCACCAGATTTTGATAAAAAAGCACGACAACCAGGAAATGCTTGGTTGGCAAAAAATCCCGACCCTAAAAAAGGAACTAGGGATTATTGGTCGCCTTTTAAAAGTAATTTAGCCGATGGGTTTAATAATCTTTGTGCATATTCGGCAATGTACGAACCAGTTGGTACGGTAGAGCATTATCTAAGCCGCGATAATTATCGTAATTTGGCTTACGAATGGAGTAATTTACGCTTTGCTTCTGCTTGGATTAATAGTTGTAAAGGTACGCTTGATGACCAAGTTCTTGACCCTTTTGATTTGGGAGATGATTGGTTTGAAATTCTGCTTCCTTCTTTACAGTTAGTGTTAACAGATAAAGTTCCCTCTCAACAACGTCAGAAAGCAGAATTTACCTTGGAACGGTTGCGGTTACGCGATGATGAACGAGTTTTGCGCCAGCGTCAATCTTGGTATCAATTATATTTGGATGGAGATTTAACTCTACAAGGATTAGAAAAAAAGCTCCTCTCATCGCTCGTGCAGTTAGAAAACAGCAGCAAGCAGTTTCTCAGCAATAATATCAATTACCTGCTCAAAATTGAAGATTAAAAATGACTTTGAAGCAGAAATAATTTTACTCTCAGGTTGTTATAATAAACGCAGCATAACAAAAATAAAATAAAAGCTGATTTATTGCTGGTTAAATTAATTTTATATAATTAACGATACCTGCATTTTAGCTGATAGTAACCCATCAAATTATTTCACTTTATTGTTATCGCGACTTATTTTTTTCTAATTCCAGCAGCGCTTTAAGATTTTTAATATCGTTCGGTTTTATATTGCTATCAATACATCCATTATTTACTCGTAAAATAACCGCAAATCTATCTTCATCGCTAACAGTAACTTCTAGTAAATCTAAATTTTGATAAATTTTATAAGATGTATTTTCACGCATTTTTATATATAAGCGAGAATTGCCCCCAGGCGATTCCCCACCAAATTTTTCAACAATTTCGGAAGCGATACGTATAACTTCTTGCTCTTCATCAAGAAATTTCTTTAAGTTCTCCGTTTCAAAAAGTTCTGGTTGTTGATGTCGCAAGTTGCAAAACAACGCCCATGCTAAATCATCTTGCTTAATGCCGTTTTTGTTAAGCGCAGAAACATCAAGATTACCCTGTTTGATACGAGTTAAATCCACATCCCATAAACTAATTCCAGCAACATTACAGTTAACAAATACCGCTCCTTCTACCATCGCTTGTCGCAAATTCACATCGCTTAAGTCTGCTCCTGTAAGATTAGCATTGCTAAGATTGGCTTTAATTAAACTAGCTTGGCTCAAGTTTGAATCCGTTAAAACCGCATTACTAAGATTAGCTTCATTAAGAATTGCTTCAATTAAGTGTGAATTGAGGATAGCAGCATTACTAAGGTTACAAGCCCTCATATCAGCTTTCCAAAAATTTGCATTTTGTAGTTTTGCACCACTCAAATTAGCGCCAACAAGGTTAGTTTGATAAAAATTAGTTGCAAAGCCCTTAATATTAGTCAGGTCAGCACTAGCAAGATTATATTGACTTAAATCAATGTAATTAATCTCGCTCAAATCAACACTCCTTAAATTGGGCTTAATCTCCGGATGTTTTTCTCTCCACTGGTTCCAGGTTGCAGCCCCTTTTCTCAAAATCCGCAAGTGCGTTTTATCAGCTGTTGGGGGTTCTTTCTCAAGATTCGTCCACTGTTGAGCGATAAGTTCGTTAATTGAGTTGAGTTCTGATGCACCCAAACTTCTGATTTTAAGGGCGATATCTTCTAATACACTAGCGGGGGAAGTAATATTTGTACCCACATATTCGTAGAAGCGCCCCACCTCCATATCTAGTAACTCTGCTAGTTTCGACCAGTATTTGCGGTCGGGTACTGTTAACCCACGTTCCCAAGAAGCAACCGACTGCTGCTTGACGGGAGGGTCAAACAATTTACCAAACTCCCTTTGTGAAAGGTTTATCTTTTTACGTATATCTCGTACAAGAGAAGGAAATACTTCTTTCTCGTGTGAATCCATGTAATCTCCTCAAAGCAAGTACTTGTAGGCGTAATAAAGAAGCTGGTAGTTAAGAAGGAGCCGTACCAATTGGGTTCTTCTACTATGCAATTTATAAAACAGTTTTTAATTAAATAAGAAAATCTTCACAGTTTTAACTTGTCGTTTTTAATTGAACAATAGTAAACTGTAATTACGGAATTGCAAGTACAGACTGTTACGTGCATTGTCATTTGACGTAACCGTATATAGATGCGCTATTTTACAGCGTCACGCCCCAGCCACGGAGCGTATCGCTGTGGTGGATACGTGTGGCAATACCAATTTACACAAGTTTTGCATTAAAATATGACCAAAATTATAGCCGAATTTAACCAAGCGGGTGGGGTGGCGAAAAGCACGCTTACACAAAACTTGGGCTATCACCTTTCCCGGCGAAATCATCGCGTGTTGCTTGTTGATATGGACCCGCAAGCAACGCTAACAACTTTTATGGGTTTAGTTCCTAGAGAGTTGGAGAAAACTATCTACGATGCAGTAGTCGAGGAGCAACCCCTGCCAATTCATGAAGGCATAAATGGCATGGATTTAGCACCAACAAATATTGCGCTATCGTTGGCTGAGTCTCAGCTTGCTAACGCTGATATGCGGGAGTTTCGCTTACATGAAGCACTCGAACCTATCAAGAATAACTATGATTATATCCTGATTGATTGTCCTCCTAGTTTAGGGATTTTGAGTTACATTTCGCTGGTTGCTAGTAATTACATTCTCGTACCAATTGAGACGCATTTTAAATCACTTGAAGGAAGCAGTGAACTATTAAAAACTGTTGCAAGAGTTAAATCAAAAATCAACCGCGATTTACTTGTAGCAGGCTTTGTTCCTACAAAATACGATAGCCGTAACTCTCACGATACCAGGGCGTTGGGAACGATTCAAGAAACCCTATCCCAAGTTGGAAAAGTGTTTCCTCCCGTGCCAAGAAGTACGGCATTTACCGATGCTTCTGAAAAGCGAATACCCCTCGCCATGCACGCTCCCAAACATCCAGCAGTGAATGTTTTTGAAGAATTAGCTGGTGGTATCGAATCAATGTAGGAGGCAGTCCCCATGAAAAACAATTTACACCACCAATTCTCTTATTAAATTTCTTCCCACTGCCGACTGCCGACTGCCCGACTTAGAAGTCAGAAGAAAGGAAGGAGCGCACGACTCGAAATGTAATTTTAAGCGCCTTCGGTACGAAAACGTAATTGATAAATGAAAGTACAGTCACAACCCTCAATATTATGAGAAAAAAACTGATGGCTACTAGTCTTAGTAGTGGACTTGATGCATTTTTAGAATCGAGTCTCAACCCAAGAGATGTAAGTAAGTCTGCTGACAACAATTTGGATTCAAATCAAGATAGTGCAGAAGAATTAGAGAATTCACAGATACTGAGAACTTTACCCATAGAACAAATATGCCCGGACAAACAACAACCCCGCCGTTATTTTGACCCCGAAAAGCTGGAAAAACTAGCGCAATCAATCCAAGAACACGGAATCCTCGAACCCCTAATAGTGCGTCCCCTAACGGATGACACCTACGAACTAATTTGTGGCGATCGCCGTTTCAAAGCTTCTCAAAAAATTGGTTTAAAAGAGGTTCCGGTTAATGTACTCTTCCTTGACGATAACCAGGTTAAGGAAATCCGCCTGATCGAAAACTTGCAACGGGAGGATTTAAACGCTTTTGAGGAAACAGAAGGGATTCTGGAATTGCTTGCAATCAAACTGGAAATGCCAACTGATAGTGTAGTATCCCTACTTTATAAGATGGCGAATGAAGAAAAAGGAAATTCTAACCAAAACGTTTTGGTTAGTTCCAAATATCAAATAATTCAAAATTTGTTTGATGCGCTTGGTAGGTTATCTTGGCAATCGTTTGTTTCCTCAAGACTCCCCTTACTCAAGTTGTTTCCAGATATTCAACAAGCATTGAGAAACGGTTTGATTGAGTACACAAAAGCTAAATTTATTAACAAAATTAAAGACCAGTCGCAGCGTGTAGATTTTTTAGAACAAGTAGTATCCCAAAACTGGTCTTTGAGAACAATAAAAGAAAAAATTTGCGCTCTTAATAATACCCAAACTTCAACAGAAGAAAACCAAATATCAACAGAAAATGGCGATTATCCAAAGCGCGTTACGTCTGTACTTCATCAAATTAAAAAGATGCGTCTTTGGTCAGACCCCAATAAGCGCTCGAAATTAGAACCTCTGATTACCCAATTGGAACAACTTATAGCAACCAATTAAGCTTGGTATTTTTCTCAAATTTACACAGAGGTTAGTACAGTCATGAAATAGTTTTGTACTGTCTTCCTCATCATTATTGTTCTGTTTTGCGTCGCACGTTAATGGCGGAACTGACCAAGCAATTGCGAATTGGTATTCGTAGCCCCAGCACCGGAACGGCGAATGCGAATTGCTTTTACGCTGTGCCAAAACCAATATTTAGTCAAATGCTATAAAAATGTCCAATCACCATTCAAAAATTACCAAGATATTAGATGCTTGGCTAGATTTCTTTTACCTAGAAAACCTTTGCCGAGCGCAAATCAATGCTGCTGATGATAGCAACCAAATCTTTGATAAAGGTATTTCTATCATTGGTGATAATCTCTCATTGCATGAATCTACTTTCAAGGAACTCAAACAGCAATATCAGCAAGTTGTCAAAAAAGGTAAAACTAATGATTTTAAAATAGCCGTGACGTTTCCTTCTATTTGGCGAGTCATTGATAACAGCCGCCGCTTTTATCCCTTATTTGCGATTGATATTTCTGCAATATTTACAGGCAATTATCGCGCTAAAGGATGGGACTTAAATAGTTGCAGCTTTCAACCAATCATTCCTAACTTGATGGAATTCTACGGGCTAGATGAGGAAGAAGCAGAAAATTTAGTAACGCTTGAAGGGTTAAAAGTATTTTTAGAAACGACCTTTAAAAAACCCTTTCAAACTTTACAAGATTTTGTTGACTTGATTGAAGTACCTCCTAAACCGTACATAACCAAGCGCAATCCTTATCTATTTCAGTGCAGCTTGGGAAATTGGAATTACAATTTAAAAAAAGATTTGCAGAAAATTCTGGACACACCACAGTATTTATGGGCGCAACCGGGACATCCTGCTTACGAATATTTGTTTGGGGAACCCAACGAACCAACCCATGAAACATTGTATAGTGGCGCTTTTCCTACCCATCCCCCAACCGACTCGCAAGCCGCAGTTCTCAAACACGCTCAAAAAAATCCTCTTACCGCAGCTTTTGGACCACCAGGTAATGCTAAAACAACGATTACTCTACACCTCATAGCGCAGCAAGTAGTAAAAAGGGCGGTACATTTAGCACAAACAGGAGAAGATATAAGCAATCTTACTTTAGTTACCAGTACTAATAATCGGGCAGTAACTAATGTTGAGGAAAGATTATCCTCCATAACAGGAACGGAACGTTTTTATTTATCAGGAGGTAGCAAAGAGTTAATTAACCAACAATTACTGCCAAAGCTACAGGCTGCGCTTGATTGGTTGCAACAACAAACTTTTGACGCAATCAAATTAGCAGAAATATCTGCTCAATTGTTAGCAGTAGAAAACCAAATTCAAACTCTACAAAACCAAGACCAATTTTACGTAAAACAACAAGCTGCTGATAACGAATTATTGAAATGGTTGAATGTAGATATTCAAGTTTTGGTAGAAGAAATAGCCAACCAGGAAAGAGGAGTTAGTACAGATTCCTCTCAGTTACTACGGAGTAATAGTGATTCCCATCAACTCAATCTGCAACTTATTAAAACTGACTATTCCCAATATCCATTTGATGCCTACTTGGAGATAGAACCGCATCTAAATAATGCAATTCGTGCGTTGTACTGTACTAAAAACGGATTAAATAAAGGCAGAAATAATAATTGGTGGACAAGATTTCAATGCTGGCTAGTCAAATTCTGGCGACAATTGACTAAAACTACTGACCGACATATTCTCAAACGCCTGTACCAACAAATTGAAATTCCCATATCTGCAACGCTGGCGACACCTTTTCCATTTCAAATGCCGTTGACGCGAGAATCGTTAATTGCTGCTAAATCTACTCTCACGGCACAATTAGAAGCTGCAAACCAATGGCGCGAACATTTAGGAAATATGTCAAATGCCCTTCGTCGTCTTGAAGAGATGAAAACTCGCAAAATACAGCTTGAAGAGAAACTTGCATCAATTCCCACCCAAGAAAACTGCACCCCCAGCCACACCGAAAATCATCACTCACAAGTACAGTTGTTTGAACTATCGTGGCAGTATCTGCAACTAATCGCCTTACAACGCAATTCAGAAGTAATTAGCTCCATCAAAACTTATATCGCCTTTCTCAACGGCGAGTGGGATGCATTCCGCACCATAGCACGCGATTGGCGCAATATCTACCGCAATCTCAGCCTTATATTCCCCGTATTTACATCAACTCTGCATTCAATCCGCAACCTCTTCCCCTACCCCGACAGCGGTTGCATAGACCGGGTAATTGTAGACGAAGCCGGGATGATACCACTCCATCAAGCATTTCCGGTATTGGTGCGCTGTAATCAAGCGTTATTTGTGGGCGACCCCATGCAACTCGAACCAGTGATGAATTTGACCCAGCAAACCCTAGAACAGTACTGCAACCAAGCTTTTAATGCACGGGGACTAACAGCAGAATATTACGACCTCTACAGCCCTACAGCTACCACTACTGCCACTGCCTACCACCGGGCTGCTGGTGCAAGCGGAAAACCGGGAGACATGGGACAAGGGATTATCCTCAAAGAACACTATCGCTGCGTGGAGCCGATTATCTCATATTGCGATCGCGTTTGTAATTACGGCATGGTTGTCAAAACCCCAGATAAACCATCGCTGCTTGGCTCAAACTTAATTGCATACCATGTGAGCGGTGAATACGAATCCCACACCAACCCGGCTGAAGTCTTGGCGGTGGAAAGAATTGTGGCTCAACTACTCGAAGCGGGCTACTGCATTAATTCACCAGACAACGATAAAACGATAGGAATTATTTCTCCCTACCGCCGTCAAGCGAATGCGCTTAAATCGCATTTGCAATCAGTTTGGCAAGATTTTTCTCCTGGCAGTATTGGCACGGTTCATACCTTCCAAGGAGGCGAAAAATCAGCGATTATTCTATCAACTCGCCAGTGTCGTCCGTCGGATAGTTTGTGGTTTATCAACCGCCGTCCAAATCTACTGAATGTGGCTGTAAGTCGCGCTAAGGAATTGTTTATTTTGGTCGGCAATTTGGAGCGTTTAGAACAAGCAGGCGGCTATTCCAAAATGCTTGTCGAGCATATTAATCAGCATGGGGAATTACGCGATATGGCGCACCTGCGTCACGAGAAATGAAAGCAATTCGGGTGGATGTTCTACCAAATCGGAATTACCGCTCGCGATGCGGCTTAGACGAACGTAATTATTAATTAATTTATGAAACATAGAATTCCAATTTTATCTCAATTTTCTGCTCAATTATTCTTCAGATATGTATAAGAAGGATTAAGACAAGTTAATGGGGATTAATACCTTACTTAAAAAATATGTAAATAGACACAATAATCAAGTTAAATTTTTGCTCGGTTAGTCGCTAGTTGTGCGTTTCATCTACCACTAATATTTGCCTTTACCAAGTTCTGTTGTCTTTCTTGTGAATTATTCCTTCTTCCAACTTCTGTATTAAATTCCGCGTCGTAAGTATCGCTCAGCATCTGCCGTTTTTCCCGCACACGAGCGCTGCGCTAGCTGCTTCTTCAACCCCAAGAGTGTACTTATTACGGAATTTATTTAATTCCTTCAAATTACTTCATTAGTTATCTATTTTTATTGTAAATAGAAGGATTGAGAGATATTGAAGGATGCTCGGTGCTGACGGTAGGTTTAATAAGCCCTTATATTAAACTTTATTTGAAGAAGATAAAAAAGGGTGGTGTTTCGACAATTAAATAAGTTTTTATGAGTGGATTATTTAATTACTGTACATACACAAGCGTAAATGCGCTACGTACTGGGCTTTTATGCATATTACGAATTAATTAACGTCACACAGAGGCGCTAATGAAACATCCATCAAAATTAAGAATTAAATAATATGGCATACGCAATTTTTTTAATGAAAAAACTAAAAACTGGGGGACAAATTGCGGGTTCTGCAAGTCACGTTCAACGCGATAGAGAAACGCCCAATGCTAATCCCTATAAAGAGAATGTTTGGTTAATGGGCAATCCCGAACAAGATTTAGTCGAAGACACCTTTAATCATATTGGCAACCAAACTATTCGCAAGAATGCCGTGCTGTGTGTAGAACTAGTTTTATCTGCATCCCCGGAGTTTTTTCGTCCCAGTACTCAAACCGAACCCGGTGAATACGAACAATTACAATTAAACCGTTGGCTCAACTTCAACAAGCAATGGTTGCAGGAACGGTTTAGCGTTACACCTGAAGGAATCTCCGTTCCGCGCAATCGCATAATCTCAGCCGCCGCTCACTTGGATGAGGTTACGCCCCACATCCACGCACATATGGTGCCAATTGATGAACGTGGTAAACTCAATGCCAGTGCGTTCTTCGGTTCTCCCAAATTGTTACGGGAATGGCAAGATGATTATGCTCAAGCGATGAAACCCCTTGGTTTGGAACGCGGGATACGGGGAAGTAAGGCGACACATATTGATATCGGACGATATTACACTAATATTAATTCTCCTCAAACAGATAATATTGAAGTACTGCGCGATAAAGCTAGGGACAGGGATAGAGCGGAACGTCAACGCCGGGAGATGGAAGCAACAGCCCTTGCAAAACAAAAAGAAGCTGACGAATTAAGAAGACAAAACCAACAATTGCAGCTGCAAATTCAGATTCAAAAAAAGAAATTAGAAGAGTTATCCAAATCGCCCTATGATATTTCTTTGGAAGATGTAGCCTATCAACTGGGATTCGAGCGCGATAAAAATAAACCTTTACTTTGGCTTAGTACAGACAGGTTACTGATGATTAACGACAACAAGTTTGCTACCAAGTCTGTTAATTCCTTTGATTCCAAACAAACTGGAGAAAATCCCATCGATTTAGTGCAAACAGTTTTGGGGTACAGCCGGGATACGTGCAAAATGGGACACGTTGCAAACTTTTGTTAAGATACTTGCAATAATTTAGATTTTATGATTTGGTTTTTGCTTAAACTTACTTTCCTGGCGCAGAGTATAGTGCATTCTCTTCAGCTACCAGCTTTTTTATTTTTTATTTGTGTAAAAAACAGAATTTTATATACCCACTATAATTTCAAATAGATCATAAAAATACTTTTTTAAACACAAACTTTTGGTAATCTAAGTCAATCTTTTTAGAGCTTGATGTGCAACTTCTTCTGCCCTAGCAGACGTAACTTTTTGATAGCGTAGAGTTGTTTGAATATTTTCATGTCCCATCAGTGCCCGTAACTCCTCAATACCCATTAAACCAACACGTTCCGTCGCAAAAGTGTGCCGTAAATCGTGTATTTTAATTCCAACTAACTCTGGGTAATGAGTTATTAATTTTCGCCAATATTCATGCACTGTACGATAGCTAATTCTACTGACAACTTTAGTCACTGGCTGTTGGGCTGTGAACAGTGCATTTACAGTATTATGACGCTCATATTTGATATATTTATTTAATGCTTCAGTAGCCGCGTTACCGAAATAACAACTACGCTGTTTATTGCCTTTACCAATGACTTGAAATCTATACTTAGTAAAATCTAAATCATCTATATTTAACGCTAAAAGCTCTGCTATACGGCAACCTGAATGATGTAATAGGTGTACTATCGCATTCATCCGTAAATCGGATGCAACAGCTTTATAAAGTATATTTAATTGTGTAGCAGTTAAATATCGTATCGCTCCATCAGTTTTATGCTCCCCTTTTTCTGAGTTCGGCTGACGTTGTTTTAAACCACGAATAGGATTGAACTTGATATAACCTTGTTCAACAGCAAAATTCAATAAACTTTGTAGTATTGCTTGGTACTTACGATGAGTTGTATAGCTACAATCTTCCAGAGTTTTTAAATACTCAACTAAAGTTTGCTTACCGATAATTTCAATTGCCCAACTTCCGTATTCTAAAAGTATTGGTTTTAACGCTAATTCATAAGTACGTCTGGTACTTTTCGCCCTTTCCGGACGTGACAAAAATTCAGTAATAACAGTGGCTAAAGTAACAGTCAATTTAATGCTAAATTATGTAATTTTTATGTCGAAAACCATCATTATTTAATATATCTTTTTTAGGTAAATAGTGATTACTTTTGATGGATACTTTTAACACTCCTTTGCCACAAGAAACAGTAGGGGACTACATTAAGCGGTTGCGCGTGGAATTAAAGATGAGCCAGAATCAGCTAGCTAATGCAGCCGGTATTCACCTACATTCCTTAGGGAAAATAGAACGAGGTATCACCACGAGATTAAGTCACAAAACCCGCCGGGGATTAGCTAGGGCTTTATCAATACCAAGCGAGTACTTA
>NZ_JAYGHM010000098.1:0-21421 GCF_034931125.1 Rivularia sp. UHCC 0363
GTGCGTTTACGCCGGGGAGGATGTCAATAGTAGTCTATATAGAACGTGGAAGAACACGCTTAATTTCTGCCCGTCCCGCTACTCGCATTGAGAGAAAATTATATGAGTAAATTTGAAGAACAATTTGAACTACGTTTAACACCTCGTGCCACAGAAACAGTATCGATCAATATACCGAAAGATACATTAAAATCAATTAAAAAAGTAGCTGCAAATCGAGATATGTCGCTTGAAGCTCTGTTGAAATTTTATATTGGTCAAAGTTTGCGCCAAGACTTAGCTAAGATATATTCAGAGCGTTTATTGGAATCAACCGCTCAAGTTTTATCGCGACATATTCAATCTGAAGAAGAAATATTAATGATTATTCAAGAAATTCAAGCTGAAACAACTCATTAAATAAATTAGGCTTTATTTTCAAGATTCTTTGAAATATTATTTTAGCTGACAAATAACCTATTGACGCAGGTATTTTGTTAAATAAAAGTATTGTTGATATATTTCTTTAGACTAAAAAATATAACTAAATCTCCTACCTCCGACTGACTAAGAATTTAACAATGTCTCCCTAAAGTTGGTGTGGATACCGTCATTGTAATTGTTAAATTGAAAGCGTTGGATGAACTGCAATTTTTTTTATTAATATTAAGCAGTTTAAATTAGATACTGAGGAAATTATTATGAATGAGAATAAGCAACCTTTAGATAATCAAGAAGATAATAAAGATTTAGAAGAACAAGAGCAACAAGAATCTAATTCTGAAGGTTCTGGTATTGGTGCAGCAATTGCTGGAGCCGCTATCGGTGGTCTTTTAGGTTCTAGAAAAGGAATAATTGGTGCGGTAGCGGGTGCAGCAGCCGGTGCTATGGCTGGTAAAGGTACATCTGAAGCTGTTGATAAAACTGTAGGTGGTGTTGTTCATGCTGCTGAAACTGTAGCCCAACACGCAAACAGTGCGATCGATACTGTGGGTCATGTGGTAGAAGATACAGCCGAGGAAGTTAAGCCTTCTATTAAAGGTGTGGTAGATCAAGTAAAAGATACAGTTGAGCAAGCTAAGCCTTCTGTAGTTGATACCGCACAAGCTGTTAAAGAAACAGTTCAAGAGTCTAAGCCTTCTGTAGTTAAAGCTGTTCAAGATGTATCGGAAGAAGCAAAGCCTGCTGTTAAAAATATTTCTAACGCGGTACAAAGCACTATTGAAGAAACCAAACCCGCGATTAAGAGCGCTGCAAACTCTTTGAAAGGTGCAGCTGAAGAAGCAAAACCTGCGATGAGAAGTGTAGCGGGTTCTGTTCAAGATGCTGTTGAGGAAGTTAAGCCAGCCGTAAAAGATGCTGTAAGCTCTGTTAAGGGCGCGGTAAATGAAGTTAAAGAAGATGTTAAGCCCGCTGTAAAAGATGCTGCAAACTCTGTTAAGGGTGCAGTTGATGATGCTAAATCGTCTGCTAAAGATGCTGCTGACTCTGCGAAGAAAGTGGGACAGGATTTAAAGTCTTCTGCGAAGAAAGCAGGTGAAGAGCTAAAGTCTTCTGCTCAAGATGCTACTGACTCTGCTAAGAGAGCAGGTGAAGATATTAAATCTTCTGCTCAAGATGCTGCTGACTCTGCGAAGAAAGCTGGTGACAATGTGAAGTCTTCTGCAAATGATGCTGCAAAGTCGGTTAAGAATGCAGCTAAAGATAACAATTCTCCTTCAGTAGACAATAAATTACATGGTACGGAAGTTGCAGAAGTAGAAATTAAGGACAACAGAACTAATATCTAATGGTATTTACTGCGATCGCGATGGTAAAAAGCATATAAAAAGAGGTGAATCGTAATACGGTTCACCTTTTGCATTATTTAATAAAATTTCTTAACCTTTAAAATCAATTATTCTAAAATAAATCCCCACATATACAAAATCCAAAATCTAAAATTATCATGTCCGTATCAGCTATCGAAATAATAAAAACAAAAGTCGCTGTTTACAATTGCAGTCACTGGGGACGCATCAAAGTGTCAGATAATGACCGTTTGCGTTTTTTGCACAATCAAAGTACAAACGATTTTGAAAGTCTCAAACCCGGACAAGGATGTGATACGGTTTTTGTCACTTCTACCGCTCGGACTATTGATTTAGCGAGTGCTTACGTTACACAAGATGCAGTGTTGCTGTTAGTTTCCCCGAATCGTCGCGAATATCTGATGCAATGGTTGGATAAATATATTTTCTTTGCTGACAAGGTACAGCTAACCGATTTAACCGACGAAACCGCAGCTTTTAGCATTATCGGTTCTCAAAGTGACGCTATTGTCGAAAAATTGGGAGCTTCAGAAATTATCGGTAAACCCTACGGAACTCATATTCCCATCCCTAATTTAAATGGAGATACACAAAATATTATTGCTGTTGGTAGCGGTTTAGCTTCCCCCGGATATAGATTAATTTTGAATGCAAATCAAAAAGAAATAATTTGGCAAAAAATCATCGAAGCGGGTGCGGTGGAAATTGGCGATCGCGATTGGGAAATATTGCGAATATTACAAGGAAGACCGCAACCAGAAAGCGAATTAACTGATGATTATAATCCTTTAGAAGTCGGTTTATGGCAAACAGTTTCTTTTAACAAAGGTTGCTACATCGGACAAGAAACCATTGCAAGATTAAATACTTACAAAGGTGTAAAACAAAACTTGTGGGGAATTAACTTAAATGCTGTTGCTGAACCCGGAACAGTGATTACAGCAGAAAATGAAAAAGTCGGAAAACTAACAAGCTGTACTCAAAATGGCGATCGCTATTTCGGATTAGGTTACATTCGCTCAAAAGCCGGTGGAGTCGGTTTAAAAGTAAAAGTAGGAGAAACTGAAGGTGAAGTCGTTTCAATTCCATTCGTTTCTCACGAATACCCGAAAGCTGAAAGTTGAAAGTTAGGAGTTAGGAGTGTTACCCTGAGCGAAGCCGAAGGGTTAGGAGTTAGGAGTTATGAATTAATGATTATCTTTCTCCCCATCTCCCCATCTCCCCATCCCCCCATCTCCCCCTTCGGGTTCACCACTTCTCTCAACGGAGGGGACCTCCGCACGAGAGTGGATTCACCATCTCCCCATCTCCCCATCTCCCCCTCTCCCTAAAACGGAATAAAAATAGCTTCTTCCCTATCCCAACCAGTACCTTGACAAAATTCATCTATCCATGAAGCAAGTTTGGAAACTTTCTTTCTTGATGTTGATTTAGTCTCTTCGGTTTCTTCTGAGGAGACTTCAACAATTTTCCCTGCTTCGGTTTCCTCACACATATTAAGTAGAGATAAAATTTCTGATTCGGTTTCCAATTGAGCGATCGCGCTTGCTTCTAAGACTGGTTGGTGAGAATTTTCTCGAATTAATTCCGCAAAAACTTGGAATTCTCTTTCTACTGATTCCGTTCTAGGAATTATTTTTTGTGGACTAGAAAAGCTTTCTATTTTAGTAATCGCTGTTGAAGTTGATGGTGAGGATTCGTAAATGTCTCTGTCTGTTATTTTTTCTTGATTAATATCATCTCGATGATTTAGAGGCTCATCTATATTCTTAATTAAATGTAACTGTTCGTCAGGATTAAAATTAAGACCTAATGCAGCAATAATTTCATCAGGATTATTATTTAACTCAAGAATAAAAGGGAAAATATCATCGAGTTTGGGTTCTAAAAGAGATAAAGTTGCTAAAATAAAACCGCTCGAAGGACGACGAAAACCATCGTAAGTTCCCCAAATTCGCATTTTTGCCAACCAAGGACGATTTTGATGGTAGTATTTCACCCACTTGATTTTTAAAGATTCTCGTAGCTGCTGAATATTCATTATTATGCGCGGACTTTTATTAGCCAATAATTAATTAACCTGGGAATGAAATTGATGATAAAGCATTTTTTCGACTCTTTTACCACCAATTAAATGCTGTTCTATCACCAAAAGCACTTCTTGCGGACTAACGTTACTGTACCAAACCATTTCTGGCGATATTAATACCATCGGTCCATTACCACATTGTCCCAAACAGCTGCTACCTGCAACCGTCACTTCAGAAACAAGATGAGCTTTGAAAGCTGCTAATACTTTAACAGCACCTTGTTTTTTACAGGTACGATTTTGGCAAACTCGAACGCATTTCATATTAATTGTTAGTAGTTAGTTGTTAGTTGTAAAATTTATATCTTGTATAGATACTTAATAAGTATAAACTGCCATACTTTGTTCACTCCTAACTTCTAACCCTTCGGCTTCGCTCAGGGTAACACTCCTAACTTCTAACTTTTAACTAACAGCAAGTCCTTTTGATTTTAACCATTCGGGGTTGAATATACGGGATTGGTAACGAGCGCCGCTATCACATAGTATAGTCACAATAGTATGTCCGGGTCCCATCTGTTTGGCGATCGCGATCGCTGCACCAACATTAATTCCAGTGGAACCACCCATGAGTAAACCTTCTTTTTCTAACAGTTGGTAAACTACTCGTAAAGCTTCTTTGTCGTCAATTTGAATCGCATCATCGATGGGAACGTTTTCCATATTGGCAGTAATGCGACTGTTACCAATACCTTCAGTAATGGAACTACCTTCTGGTTTAATTTCGCCAGTTTTAATATAGCTGTAAAGTCCGCTGCCCATCGGGTCTGCGACAATACATTTAATGTCGGGATTTTTTTCTTTAAAAAACATTGATGCACCAGCAAATGTTCCACCAGTGCCGGTCGAAGCTACCCAAACGTCAATTTTACCATCTGTTTGCGTCCAAATTTCGGGTCCGGTAGTTTCGTAATGGGCTTGACGGTTTGCTAAATTATCAAATTGGTTTGCCCAAATCGCATTTTCCATTTCAGAAGCAACTCGACCAGATAATTTTACATAATTATTGGGGTCTTTATAAGGTACGGCAGGAACTGGACGAACTTCAGCACCCAACGCTCGAAGCGCATCCATTTTTTCCTGTGACTGGGTTTCGGGGATAATAATTAAACATTTGTAACCTTTAGCATTGCAGATATGTGCTAAACCGATACCCGTATTACCCGCAGTTCCTTCGACTACAGTACCACCAGGTTTGAGTAAACCTTTGGCTTCAGCGTCTTCAATCATATATAATGCGGCTCTATCCTTAACAGAACCACCAGGATTAAGAAATTCTGCTTTTCCTAAGATTTCGCATCCCGTTTCTTCGCTAAAGCTGTTTAATTTGATTAACGGTGTATTTCCGACGGTACCGACAAAGCCGTTTTTGATATCCATGTTAAATTTAGCAATTTTCTTTACTATCCACTATAAGAATGAAGCCTTACAACAGTGCTTAGATTAGGTATTAAGTTATTTTTAAAGTTTAATAGGTAATGGTTCAAACTTTCCATTCAAATTCTGGAATGTCTGCACCTATCATAATTGTAATTGCTCCAGATGCCAGTTGATTTGTATCTGGTTCAAGATAAAGTTGTATTGCTTCGCGAATATTTTCTAAAGCTTGTTGTTGTGTCTCTCCTGCTGATACGCAACCAGGTAATTCGGGACACCAAACAGCCCATCCAGTTTCATGATCTGGTTCGAGAATTACACGCCATTTCATTCAAATACCTCCTTATTTTAATCTCGATCGCCGATCGTAGTTTGCTGTAAAGGTAAATTCACAATAAAAGTTGTTCCTTCTCCTTCACCGGGACTTTCGACGCTAATTGTACCACCATGTAACTTTACTAAATGAAGAGCGATCGCCAATCCTAATCCCAAACCTTTTTGCTTGTTTTGATTATCGTTACCTTGACGAAAGCGTTCAAAAATTAATGGTAATAATTCTTGAGGAATTCCCTTACCTGTATCGCTAACTATAATTTGAGCAGTATTCTCAACCTGCTGCAAGCAAACTTTGATTTTTCCTAATTCGGGTGTAAATTTAATTGCATTACTAAGTAAATTTCCTAGTATCTGCTGCAAGCGATTAGCATCTCCCAGGATACTTTCTATTCTGGAATCAAGCTGATATTCTAAGCAAATATTTTTAGCGATCGCCACTGGTAATGCGGATTCAATGGCTTGTGTAACGATGGATTGCAGTTTCACCGCATCTATTTGCAGTTCAAGTCTACCCTGTACCATTCTCGATACATCTAACAAATCTTTGATCAAAGCATCTTGAGCTAAAGCGTTGCGTTCAATAATTTCTAAAGCACGGTTTCTCATCACTTCATTGTCGCCATTCTTTTGTAAAATTCGCGACCAACCTAAAATTGCATTCAGTGGCGATCGCAAATCGTGGGATACCATTGAAACAAATTCATCTTTGGCTCGGTTCGCGGCTTCAGCTTGTTCTCGTGCTTCTCGTTCGCTAATTAATAACCGAGTCCGTTCTTTTTCTATGTGCTTACGTTTTGTAATATCTAGTATAAAAGAAACACCCATTTTCCCAGAATCTTCTAATAAGGAAGCACCTAAAAGAATCGGTACTCGCGAACCATCTTTACGAAGATATTCCTTTTCAAAAGGATGACAAACTTGATTTATTCTAATTTGCTCAATTGCTTCTTGATCGACTTCCTCCCATTCTGGAGGTGTCAAATTATCCCAACGAATTGCTCCTGCTTGTAAATCGGAGCGACTGTAACCAATAATTTCCAAAAAGCGCGTGTTTGCATCAGCTATTTTACCGTTGGTTTCCCAAAACATGATTCCCAACATATTCGACTCAAAAATACGCCGGAAACGAGCTTCGCTTTTTCTTAAGGCTTGTTCGGACTGCTTTTGAGAGGTAATTTCTCTAACTACTCCTAAAATCTGCCGGGGTTGTGCATCCTCCGTTCTAGTAAACACTGTATCGCGACTGCTAAACCAGTGCCATTCTCCTTTGTGATGACGCATTCGGTATTCAAACTGTAAAATTTCGCCATCATTTACAGATTTCAATTGTTGATAATGATTTTTCAAACGCTTTAAATCATCTGGATGAATTAAGTCGAGTACTAAATCCACTCCCATTTCCTGAATCTGTTCTGGAAAATAACCCAAACGTTTTGTTACTTGACGATTAATATAAATGTTTCGCTTTTCTTTGAGGTCAAATAAATATAAAATATCTGGAGTCGTATCGGCAATTTGTTGAATCAAATGCTGACTTTCTTGTAGCGCTTGTTCTGACTGTTTGCGTTGAGTAATATCGCGCCAAGTTGCCACAAAACCATCTTCTAATTTTGATATTCTAATATCGTAAGCTTTACTCAAAACTTGCTCGTTATCGTTTTGGATAAAACATAAAACTTCCCGAGAAAGTGGTTCACCCGTTTCTACAACTTGACAATACTGTTCAAATAGCTCGTGTTCTTGCTTTGTACCGCTTTCTTGTAAACCGATGAGATTATTTTCACCAGCCGCAGTATTCAAATACTGACTGCTAAATTTGGCAATTTTTCCAAGATCGTCGCGAATGCAAACGTATATACCAAAGCAGTCCAACATATTTTCTACTGAAGCGAAGAAACGTCGTTTGTTTGCTTCCAATTCCTGCTGCAAAAAATTTTTTTCAATCGTGTTTCTCACTGTCAGACGCAAGATTTCAGCAGTAGTATCTCCTTTAACTAAATAATCTTTAACACCGTACTTCATCGCTTGTACAGCGATCGCTTCACTACCCCCTCCTGTAAGCATCACAACTGGAGGTATGCTACCATGACAACAATCCTTCAACTCTTGCAAAAACTCCAAACCATCCATATCTGGGAGCATATAATCTAGCAAGATCGCGTCCGGTTGGGTTGAAAGGCAAAGTTCTAAACCATTTTCCCCATACTCTGTTTCTAAAAAGGTATAGATGTATTTCTCGTCCACTTCCAAGTAGCGACGATAGGTATTTCTATCTTCGAGGCAATCATCGATAATTAAAACTGTATACTGGTATTGCATTATGTTTACCTTTTTGTTGCTTTGCCTCAAAGCACGCAAAACTATTACTTAGCTGCACTGAATAATGGCTATAGAATATATCTAATTATTAACAATTTATAAGTTTTTCTAAGTTTATTATAATTATATGTCTAATGTTAGAAAAAAAAAGTATATAATTTTGAATTTTGAATTTTCTATATATATCTTGACCTGTTAATTTTTGTAACCCTATAGAAAGGCGTAGCTATGATCATATTTATAATACAAACTAATATAAATCATTCTCTGTGGCTTCCATTGGAAGAAGCACTGTATTAAACCAATAGTCAATAATAGATTGCATTGCTTGTTTTGATTTGTTGACATCCATCGGTTTAAGCACATAGCTATTAGCTCCATAGCGATAACAAGCTTCGACATCTTTAGGATTAGATGAAGTGGTAAAAATGATAACTGGTATAGTCTTTAGTTGTTCGTGTTGCTTTATTTGTTCTAAGACTTCTCTTCCGTCGGTTCCTGGTAAATTTAAATCTAATAAAATGATAGATGGACGCGGTATTTGCTCTAAATCTTGATAATCCCCTTGATGGTAAAGGAAATCTAGCGCATCTTCACCATCAATACAGCGATAAACCGGGTTAGAAATTTTCGATTTTCGGATAAAGCGTCCTAATGCTTCAAAATCTTCGTCACTATCTTCAACTACCAATAACGGTAAAGATGAGTTTTTTACCACTTTTTGTATCATTGCAAATCAGGTTGTAAAGTAAAATAAAAAGTACTACCTTCTTTAAAAGTTGACTTCAACCAAATTGTACCACCGTGGCGCTCGACGATTTTCTTAACAATTGTCAAACCGGCTCCAGTACCTCCTCCGTATCTATTTGGTGCGTGTAACCGTTTAAAAATACGGAAAACAGTTTCTAAGTGTTTGGCACGAATTCCGATACCATTATCTTTAACATAAAAAATAATTGGTGGTTGTGAATCGCTACGATGGCTATAATGTTGGTTATATTCTTGAGCATCAACAACCGGGTCTATAAAACCGATTTCTACCCACTTATCTGACTTATCATTATACTTTAACCCATTACTAATTAGATTGCTAAATAGCTCGCTAATTTGAATGCGATCGCACTTTATTATCGGTAATGTTCGAGCAATACGAATATCAACATCCGCGTTATAGCTAATTTTTAAAACATCTACGGCATTTTTAACAATCTCATTTAAATCGGTATTATACAGCGAAAGTTCGTTTCGTCCTAAGCGGGAATAATGCAGCAAGGAATCAATTAAGTTTTCCATGCGTTCAGTTAACCGCATCAAGGTTTCTAATTTAGAAACACCATCCTCATTAATAATTTCTCCATAATCTTCCATCAGAAAACTAGAGTAATTATGAATTCCGCGCAGTGGTTCTTTCAAATCGTGGGATGCTATGTAAGCAAAAGAATCTAAATCATCATTACTGCGTTCCAATTCTAAATTAACTTTCGCTAACTCATCTGCTTTCCGCAACAAAATCCCGACAATCGAACTTCTTAATTCCAACGCTGCTTCAATTTCGCAATTTTTCCAAGCTAGCGACTTTTTTCGTACTGTTTCTTGCCATAGCTTAAACGATTTTCGGGGAGATAGACTTACAGTACCGTCTGTTAATACTTCTACAGGTTTTTGGGGATTTCCTCCCCAATTCACCGTTTGAATAACTTCAGGACGAAACCATAATATGTAAGCACGTTGAATTTTAGAAATTACTAACGCGATTAAACCGCTACCAACATCTTGAAAATTTGCTGCTTCCGGATAAACATTATGTAGGGAATCGGTATGATAAATAATCTCGTTCCCCATTTGGGTTTCTACCCAAGAAATTAACCGATCAATTTGCAAATCTGTGGGAGTTTCACCTTCTCTAATTAAATTCCCATCGTTACAAATTACAACTCCTGTAGCACTTACTAAATTTAATAAATTCGATGGATTTCGAGTTAAACCATCAACTAAATCTTCTGCTTGAGTAATTGAATCAATAAACCTAGACTGAATTGACTTCAACTTCATTTTGTAATCTAAATCTTCGTTTTCTTCTTTTGCTGCTAACTCAAGGGACATAATCTGAGCTAAAAATTCACATATCGTCCGGATTTCGTAGGATACTGTTTTTTCCGAATCGTAGTGATGACAAGCAATTAATCCCCATAGTTTCTTATCTTTCAATAAAGAAACCGACATCGAAGCGGTGACACCCATATTTTTTAAATACTCAATATGTAGCGGTGAAACGCTGCGTAACACTGACAAACTCAGATCTAAAGGTTCGTTAGTTAAGGGATTTAGTTCCGGAATTAACTTTACTGGCTGATAATTTACATTGCAAATCAAACGCAGTAAATTCAATGTATATAGTTGCTTCGCTTGATTAGGAATATCAGTAGCAGGATATCGCAAACCTAAAAACTTTTCTAAACCTTCCTTGGGATTTTCTGAGATCACCATACCGGCTCCATCTTCATCAAAGCGGTAAATCATGATCCGATCAAAGCCAGTAATTTTTCTAACTTCTTTGACAATTACATTAAAAAGTTCATTTAAAGTGGAACTCTTTTGAATCTTATTTAAAGGACTTTTGACTGAATTATAAAAATCAAAAAACTTAGGATTAAATTGCTGCGATCGCGTTGGTTCTAGCTCTAAAACTACCACACCACTAATGCGATGAACTATACCATCAAATACTAGTATTTTATTGGAACGTTCAATAGAAACTTTTAAGGGATTTACACTATCAAAATCCTCAGTCAAACATTTTCGCATCGCTTGAATCTGACTTTCATCAAGTAGAAAATTTAACTTTTGATTTAACAACTCTTGCGGTTGCAAACCGAGAAAATCGAAAGTATTGCCACTTACCTGTAATATGGTAAATTCCGCTTCAGTTAACGTCAACAATAATCCATGCGGCTGTATAGAATTAGGAATGTGAATTGCTTCGCGATCGCAATTCGTTAAATCCACACTTTGTGCTGTGACAACTTGATTTGTATTTATCTCACCTTGACTCATTGGCTATAATTCCTAATTCCTTCAAATTAGCTAATTTAACAAAATCACTATAAAATTTAAATTAGTTTTTATACTTCTTATTTTATTTGTATAAAAAGCAATTACTCATATACTAATGAATAGTTGTAAACTTTGATTAATATGCTTAAAAAAATATTTTTTTTATTGTTTTACCAAACCTTACTCATATTTAAAACAAAACCTGGTAATATATTTTCACCGCTAACGGTATCTGGATTTTCCAAACATTCCACCGACTGCGGACGATAAACGTAAACCCTTTTATTTTTACGGTCAATTAACCAGCCTAACCGAATTCCCGGTTCCTGCATATATTCTGCCATCTTTTCCTGCAACGGTTTAAGATTATCACTTGCAGACCTTAATTCGATGACAAAATCTGGACAGGTAGGAGCAAATTTTTGCTGCTGTTCTGCTGATAAACTATTCCAGCGCTCCAATTTTATCCAAGAAGCATCGGGAGAGCGATCGGCACCAGTAGATAGTTTAAATCCCGTACTTGAATCAAAGCAAATACCAGTACCATCGGCTTCCGACCAAATTCCCAGTTGTAAAGCTACATTAAAATTACGATTCCCAGTTTCCGAACCAGTGGGTGACATTATAGATATCTCTCCATATTTATTTCTTTCAATGCGTAAATCGCTATTCATCTGACAGAACTCAAAAAACTGTTCGTCTGTCATTGATGAAGGAAATTGCAAAAGTAAAGGAGATGAAAGCATGATGTTTATTTACCTGGACTTATATTTCCTATTTTGAACGACTATTTTAATCAAGGGGAATAAGGAACGGAGAATCCCCATACATAAATTTACTTAAAAATAATTTGTCAAATAACCCACACATTTTTAGAGACGCGATATATCGCGTCTCTACATTTAATACATTACAGTTGATGTTGAAAGGGTACAACAACACAACTACTTATTAGGCTGAGGAGTCATCCGTAGATAAGGTTTAACTTCTTCGTATCCTTTGGGGAACTTCTCCTTAAGAACTTCTGGATCTTTGAGAGTGGGAACAATAACGCAATCATCACCATCTTTCCAGTCAGCAGGAGTTGCGACGCTGTAATTATCGGTCAACTGTAACGAATCGATTACCCGCAGGATTTCATCAAAATTACGTCCGGTGCTGGGAGGATAAGTTAAACTCAGACGCAATTTATGTTCGGGGTCAATGATAAATACCGTCCGCACAGTGACCTTAGCGTTAGCATTCGGGTGAATCATGTCATAAAGGTCAGAAACCTTTTTATCATCGTCCGCCAAAATTGGATAATTGAGTTTAGTACTTTGAGTTTCCTCAATATCTCCAATCCAACCTTTATGAGACTCAGCATCATCAACGCTAAGAGCGATCGTCTTAACATTGCGTTTGTCAAATTCCGGCTTTAACTTAGCAACGGTACCCAATTCAGTCGTACAAACTGGTGTATAGTCAGCCGGATGGGAAAACAGCACTACCCAGCTATCACCAGCCCATTTATAAAAATCAATTTCCCCTTCACTAGAATCTTGGGTAAAGTTCGGTACTGTATCACCTAAACGGAGAGTCATAAAAGATTTCCTGATAGTCAGATTTTATGTATTCTACCTTGCAATAATCGCATATTATCCACTTTCGCCGTTGGGACTTAAAACATTGAAACAAAACGTTATGAGTTAGTAGCACCGGAATTATTAATCAGTGACATCAGTGTCATCCATCTAATCCGTGTTCGGAGTTGTTATATGTGGACTTGAACTGCGCTGTTTAAGGGATAAAACTGATATTGAGACGAAAGTGCAGGATAAATCTTGAAGAGTTCTCGTAATTTAGTCTAATTCTCCCGATATATATATAGATATAAATATCTGTTGCTAGTTTCTTATCCGAAGTCCCAAAATTACTAATCTTTAACTGGGAGAAATTCATGATTTTTAAAAGTCGTCGCTTGGTTGCTTCTGTTGTCGCAACCTTCAGCATCTTGTTATTGACTGCTTGCGACGGTGCTGAAAATAATTCTACAAATAATTTAGATAATTTTAACGGTTTAAAAATAAAGTTTTTAGTAGGTAGCGCTTTAGATAAATTTTGCGAGCAAGCAGCACAAGATTTTAATGCTACAAACCCGCAATTGGATGATGGTAAGGCTTTTCGGGTGGAATGCGAAGCTGCTGGAAGTGGTGATGTTGTGAGTAAGTTGGTAACTCTTGCGACTCAGTTTAAAAATGGTACTTTGCAAGAATCATCACCAGAATTTCCGACTATTGTTTCTGTAGACGGTGAGATTTATCAAAGTCGGCTGATTTATCAAATGAATCAACTGTTTCCGGGACAAAATTATATTCCGGAAATTACCGAATCACCGTTGTTAGCAAATTCTCCAATGGTGTTGATGGCACAAGCCGATATTGCCAAGGGACTGCAAAAACTAGATAATCCTTACAAGGCTTTGGTAAGCGCCAAAAATCACCGCGATATTGACCCCTCGGCACCTTCTTTAGCGGTTAATTACGTCCAGACTGCACCAACTCGCTCCAATTCAGGATTGCAAACTTTAGTAGCGCAGTTTGCGAGCGTATCGGGTAAACGTCCCGAAACAATGACAGTAGCCGATGTCCAGAAGTTTGAGCCGCAAATTCAGCAGATTCAAAGCAAGGTAACTCGTTACGGTACTTCTACAAGTTCCTTGGCGAAGTCGATGGTTAAAAATGGTCAATTTTGGGCTTCGGTCGGTTCCGTATACGAATCGAGCGTAATTGATGCGAATTCCCACTTACAGCCGGGACAAGAAAGCTATCAAGCAGTGTATCCGCAAGCAACATTTACTTCTAATATGCGGGCAATATTACCTAAAGCGCCTTGGGTAAGTGCGGATGAAAAAGCCGCAGCCGAGAAATTTATTGATTATTTGCGATCGCAACCAGTGCAAAAAATCGCCACTGAATTAGGTTTGCGTCCGGGAGTACCGGGAATTCCTCTAAGTGCAAAGTTTTCGTCGCAGTATGGTGTAAATCCCCAAGCTAAGTATGATTCCTTACGACCTCCTCAACCGGAAGTTGTGGAAGCGATGCTCAAATCTTGGCAGGAAGTAGCGAAGAAGCCTTCTTTAGTAGTTGTAGTAGTGGATTCTTCGGGTTCGATGGAAGGTGAAAAATTACCCGCAGTCCAGAAAACCTTGCAGACATATATCAATAGTTTGGGACCGAAAGAGCAAATTGCCTTGATTGATTTTGACCAAGATATTCGTCCCCCGGTATTAGTAGACGGAACTCCTGAAGGGAAGGATAAGGGAATCCAGTTTGTCAACAGTTTAGAAGCGGGTGGTGGAACTCGTCTTTATGATGCGGCAATTTCTGCTCGTGACTGGTTGACAGAAAATCTGCGTCAAGATGCGATAAACGCGGTTTTAATATTAACAGATGGAGACGATACCACTTCTCAAACATCTTTGGAACAGTTGAAACAAGAACTACAAAAAAGCGGTTTTAATAGTGACGAAAGGATTGCCTTTTTTACAGTTGGTTACGGAAACGAACGAGAATTTAATCCCGAAGCGTTGAAGAAAATAGCGGAATTAAACGGTGGTTATTATTCAAAAGGAAACCCGGAAACTATTTCTAAGTTAATGTCAGATTTGCAGCTTGAATTTTAAATTTATCAAGTAACAAAAATCTATGAATAAATTATTAGGCTGTCTTTTTCCACCTGTTATTATAATTCTTGTGTTAGCTTTTTTTGTTGGTAGTTCAGCAAAATTAAGTTGTAAGAAACTGGAAATCAACTATACCAAATGTCAGCTACAACGTTTCCGAATGTTTGGGCTTATATCAACATCTGTAGAAAGTTTTAGATTAACAAAAGCTAAAGCCGAAACCCATATCTCTGAAGGTAGCGATGGGGATTCTACTACATATAAGTTAGTGTTGTACGAAAAAGATGTACCTATTCAATTTTATCAACATGGGAAATTTATTTTTTTTGGCAATGAGGTACAGCCAGATAATGAGAAAATAAATACATTTCTGAGAACAGAAAATGAAAACGCAATTTTAAAAATCCACTCTCGATCCTATGTCAGAATAGCGAAAAGATTTATTGATGTAATTTTAATATTAATCATGTTTGTGATTGTCATTACCATCTTTTCTGCAATTACAGTACTTTGCAGATAAATCAGGTACAACTTAATATTACAAAACTCTTGGGGGATGGGCATCCCTGCCCGTCCGAATGTACCTTATAAAAATGAAAGGTGCTGTATTTCTGTATTTAAAAGATGAGAATTTAAATAACTGAAGCGTTGTAATTATTCTTGTTTAGAATATAAGCATTATGAAAAACAAACGTAAATCCCAACAAAAAAACCGCATTATTATTTCCCTCGGCATAATCCTAGCATCATTAGGTTTAGCTTATGCTCCCATCCCCGGTTTACAACAAACCGTAATAATAGTCAGCGGTTCGGAATTACAAGAACCCCTCAAACAGTTAGAAACTCAATTCGAGCAGGAAAATCCTAACATCAAATTAGAGTTAAAATTCCAAGGCTCGCAAGAAATAGTCAACAAATTTATCGACAATCAAAACGACTTTACACCAACTATTTTAATTCCTGCTAACGGAGAGAAATTAAGGGAATTAAGTACTCGTTACAAAGCAACTAATTCCGCCGAACCTTTTTACGATCAACCTCAACCAATTGCCAAAACAATATTAGTTGGAATCGCTTGGCAAGAAAGAGGTAAAGTACTTTTTCCCGACGGACGTTTTCGCTGGGATAAAGTAGAAAAAGCCATGCAAGCAGGTAACTGGAGCGGAATTGGTGGTGCAAGCGATTGGGGAAGCTTTGATTTTGTTACTACTAATCCGACTCGTTCAAATAGCGGACAGTTAACTATGAGTTTATGGGCGCAATCAAAAGTTGGTGGTAATCTTAATAGTGCAACATTCAATAATAGCGCTGTAGAATCATTATTTGGTTTAGTAAAACGTTCCGTTTATCAACCTCCACGTTCCACCGATATTCTATTAGAAGAATTCATCGCTAAAGGTGCTAACGATGCCGATGTCGCAACAGTTTATGAAAGCATCGCATTACATCGTTGGGAGCAAGCTGGGAAAACTCAAGGTAAACCCTATCAAATTTATTATCTCAATCCAACTATTGAAACAATTTCTACTGCTGCAATAGTGAGAAGAAATGTTAACGGAGGAACCGCAAATGCTGCACGAAAATTTCTTGACTTTCTCAATCAAAAAGAACAGCAAGCGGTATTTGTACAGTATGGTTTCCGTCCCGCAAATAATTCGGTTGACTTAAAAACCGTTCCTAATAGTCCTTGGAATCAAAATATTCCCGGTGCAGAAGTTACACCCGCAGTTACAAAATTATCACCACCAGATACGCAGATTTTCGGAGAAGTTCAAAGATTATGGGAAAGAGCGGAATAGCTTAGGTTAAAGGTTAACAAAATATTTAGTTACTAACTCCTAACTCTTAACTCCTAACTCCTAACTTTTACCTTTTAATTGCCTTCAAACTTTCTTTGTCCCACACATATTTATCCATATCGTTGGGCCAAGATACTTCCGAAGCTGTAGCAAGTTTTAAAGTACTGGCTGCTAATTGATGATACAAAGCAGCGAAATTACCAACTGTAATATTATTTTTAATAAAAGTTTGTCTTAAAAGTTGAGTTGTAAACATCATGTTATGACCTTCAAAACTACCTTGAGGAAAAACTTGCTCAAAGATGATAAATTTGATGTCATCTCGTCCTTGTTTATTCGCTTTTTCACGGGTAATGCCAAAGTTTTCGGGGACTATATCACCTTTAATTGAAACCATTATGTATTTCGGACCTTTCACCCATCTTTGATAGCTATTACCAAAAGCAAATACATTAATAAGCTGGTCTGTACGATTTTCCCACTTTGCTTCCTGAATTTTTCGCGCTTTAGAATTCCAGAAAGGTGTGTGTTTACGAATAAATTTTCTTTTAGCAAGAATGATAGCGCGAGCTAATAAAATTGTTCCGTGACTATCACCCGAAAAATTGAGAGATTTCTCGTTTTCTATGGCATAAACTATTAAAGTAGCGGTATTTCTAATCGCTGGGCTGCTAGTCAAACCGAGACGGTGTATCGCTGCATCGACCCAATCTAAATACTGATTAATAAACCGAAAAAGAGGATTTTTTTTGATAAAAGAGGAGTTATTCAGATTAGCAACACCAGTATTTAAAGTCTGTGCGTATCTACGACTCCTAAACGAAGATATTGCTTCCGGTTGTCCCAGTCCAGGAATGAAAATTGCAAAAAGTTCGCGATCGTCCCCTTCTGGATAATATGCTATATCCTGAGTAATCATCACAACAGGACTTTCAGCCGCCATCACGTCATCAAAATCAAAAATCTCTTCCGTACCGGGATTTTGAAACTGTCCGTCAAACTTTTTATCTGGGAATAAAGCTTCTAAAAGCCAGCGTCGCCAACTCGACTTTACCTGCTGAGTTTTATATTCGTTCCTCATAACTAATTCCCTTTATTAAAACCGTATTTTTATATTTAGTTTACTTTTTGATATACAACTATTTTCTAGCACTTCCTGATAATTTATTTAAACATATAACTGTGGGAATAAAAATAGCCCTCACCCTGCAAGGGTGGGGCTACAATTACAAAGCCTACCTGCGTAGGCTGAAGATAATTACTTTGACCTTTAACCTTTGACCTGAATAATATCTTGATATGCTGCAATTATTTTTTGAGCGATCGCGTCCCAACTATAGTTAAATAATGCATATTTCCTCGCTTGCAATCCTCTACGCTGTCTCTCTTCTGGGTCTTTCAAGGCTTCTCGAATTAAATCTGCAATTGATTCCACATTGGTTGTACCTACCCATCCCGATTCACTACTGCTAACTTCTTGACAAATATGCACTTGATCTGAAATTACAACGGGAATTCCTGCTACCATCGCTTCAGCAACAGCAATTCCAAAGTTTTCGTAATAGGAAGGTAAAACGAATAAATCAGCAGCTTCGAGTAAAGCATACTTTAATTCTCCGGTGACGAAACCAGTAACGGTAGTATGTTTATTTAAAGATGAAGCTTGAATTTGTGACTTAATTTTTTGCTCGTAACCGGGGTCTTGAGGATTCGTCCCTGCTAAAACAAAATGAAAATCTAACCCTTGACTCAGAATTTTTTCTAAAGCCGGAATTAACAAATTTAAACCCTTCTTAGGGTCAATTCGCGACATAAACAATACTAAAGGAACATCGTCGGGAATATCAAATTTATTCGAGACAAACATTTTTACGTCTCTACATTTTTTTTCTCTCTCCTTTACACCCAATGGAATTACTAAATCTTTGGTAATTGCACCAAATCTATGCGAAACTTTTGCTTCTTGTTCGCTGGTAAAGTGAATTGCAGCAGCTTTTGCTATATTAGGACGTTCTAAAATAGCTGCATAAAGTTGTTTTAACTGCTTTTTCTTGCGTAAATCTGCGGGGTCAAGAGTTCCTAAAGGACGTAAAATATAAGGTAGCTTTTTCGCACGACAAACAGCAGCAGCAGTACTACTTAATGGAGAAAATAAAGCATGAATATGAGCTAGATCGTATTCATGAGCATGATTATTTAACCACTTTAATAAATCTACAGAAAATTTATAGCGACGAAACGGAGAACATTTAAAATAAATGATTTCATAACCAAATTGTTGAATTGGAGAATTGAGCGTTACATCCAAAGGTTTTTGTCCCGTATCCCCATTACTATCAGTTGTGAGAACAGTAACTTTTACACCTTGACTTGCTAAAGCAGGTGCTAATCCCAATACCATTTGACTGGGACCTCCGTAAATCAGAGAAATTGAAGGAACTATCTGTAATATTCGCATTATAAAAGTTAGGAGTTAGGAGTTAGGAGTTAGGAGTTAGGAGTTAGCAATTCTTGATAAAATTCCAATTGCTGTTTTGCTAAAGCAGTATTTGTATATTCAGCCATTGCTTTTGCATAACCCATTTGACCGATATTTTCAGTTAAATCTGGGTTATCGATCAATTTTTGCAAGCAATCAGCCAATTCTTTAACATTACCTTCAGGAAATATCAATCCAGCATCACCGATGACATGAGGAATTTCGCCAGAATCCGAACCAATTACCGGAACTTTACAAGCCATCGCTTCAATAATTACGTGACCAAATTGTTCTTTCCAACCGACGGAAGTTAAAGTTTTAAACTTATAAGTTGTTTCTGATGGCAGTACCAGAGTACTCATCAAATTAATATAGTCTGCAACTTGGTCGTGAGGAACGCTTTCCACCAATTTAATTTTGTCTTGAATATTATTTTCTGCTACTTTTTGTAAGATTTCATCTTTTAATTCTCCCCTTCCTAAAAGCAAGAATTTCCAAGCTTTATCTTTGATACTAATTAACGCATCCAAAAGCGTCATAATACCCTTTTCAGGTACAAATCGTCCCACGAACCCAATAACGAATTCACCAGGTTCTATACCAACCTTTTTCGCTAACTCCGATTGCGGTTTCGGTGTAAATAAAGTTTCGTCTATACCCAATTGTGGCATTACTTTAATTGGACCTTGATAACCGCGATCGCGCAATATTTCCGCTCCATCTTGATTTCCAGAAATTATTCCATGACTGTTATCAAGGTTGTAGTTTTCTAATACAGAAATGGGAAACTTTAGACTATATGGTAAATTCCACCAGGTAAAAAACACATTTTTCGCTTTTAATCCCAATAATCTATTTAAAGTAATCATTTCCGCATAAGCTAAGCCCCTAGAACCTTGTTCTACATGAATAATATTAGGACGAAATTTTTGTAGCAAAGGTACCAAATCCGCACCAAAAGTAAGTAGTCCTTGATGATTTTGACTAAAGTTAGAAACAGGAACTATGCGAAAATTACCTTCATCCTTGTATTGGGTTTCAATAATTTTGTTTTGAACTCCCCCAGGTCGCCATTTTTTCGGTACAACTACTGTTACTTCAATACCCGACCCCAATCGAGATAGAGCGCGTAGTTTCTCGCAATTTAAATCTACTATATATGTATGACTTGCTACTAATATTTTCATTGTTTTATATATAAAGGGAATAGGGAATAGGGGATAGGGAATTATCTAAATATTTGAATCCCTTCCCATCCCCCCTTCTAAAAACAGGACTTTTTATTTCTCTGTGTCCTCAGCGTCTCTGCGGTTAAATAATCAATCCTTTTAGAAACTCCCCACAGGTTTTTTAGAACTTTTTTCCACAACCTCAACCTGCTTATCTTGCTGAGTATAAATTTGACCATCATTCCATAACGACTGAATTGTACTTCCTAAAGCATTAAAAAAGCCCAAGGTATAAAAAATGCCGCGAGTTAAGATTTTGATCGGCGAACCGCTTTTATGACAGGGAGGTCTTCCCAGAACGTGACAGTCAAACAAACGAGCGTAAAAACGCAAAGCTTGAGCAACAGTTAAGTTATTTAACCCTAATAAGAAATGATTGTGGTAAAAAGTAAACTGATATTTTGTAGAACGAGTACTGATATCATGACAGCCACCCGTTTCTTCTCCTAAATGCACCAGATGCGCTTCTGGGTCGTACCAAATTTTATATCCCGTCTTGCGAATGTGCAGGCAAAAATCCGATTCTTCCCGCACCGCACTACCGCGAAATCTTTCGTCAAAATGCAATCCGTATTTAGCAAATAATTCACGACGGAAAGACATATTACAACCCCTAGCAGTTAAAACTTCCTGGGGTTTTGTCGTATGTACCAAATCAATGTAATACCAAGCAACTCCGGGGTCCATCGCTTGGGGAGGGAGATATTCAATTTCAGTGTAATTACTGTCACCTTGAGTATAACCTTTCGCAGAATCTTCCATTTTCATTCGGTCAAATACCCTGCCTGCGACAGCCCCTATTTCTGGGTTTTGGTAATTTTTCGCATGGGCTGCTAAAAATCCCGGTTCTAACAATACATCATCATCGATAAATAGAATTATCTCACCCGCAGACCGCCGCACCGCATAATTTCGCGCACCCGGTAAACTAGCCCAATCCAAGCGATACCACTGAATTTTACTTGCTGCTGCTTGTGATTCTAAATAAGCTTCAATTTCAGGTTTGTGTTTTGGGGTTTGGTCTACTACCAAAACCTCATAATTAGAATAATTTTGCTTAAGCACATCTACGATACTATCGCGTAACGCTTCCTCGCGCCCGTAAGTCGGTATAATTACTGAAATTAAAGGATCAGACATATAAGAATTTTGGATTTTAGATTTTGGATTAAAAGAGTTAGGAGTTAGGAATTAGGAATTAGGAGTTAGGAGTTAGGAGTTAGGAGTTAGGAGTCATGAGTTAGGAGTTAGGAGTTAGGAGTTAGGAGTTAGGAGTTAGGAGTTA
>NZ_JAYGHM010000099.1:0-21323 GCF_034931125.1 Rivularia sp. UHCC 0363
GAACTTGAAGGATGTAGCTAATTCTAACTTCTGGTTTAAAATTAAGATAGAAGTATCCGATCTTTGAAGCATAGGTTCAACCGTTTTATGTCTAAACCCAACCTTAGTGATGAAGAAATTACCCAACGTGGGAAAGAACTCTACGATTCGAGCATTCGTCTAAGAGTCGAGACACTCTTATAATATCGGCAAAATTGTCTCGATTAATATTGAAACGGGTGAATATGATCCGAGGCGATGATTTAGTTGTAACGAGCTTAAAATTACGAAGCAAACAATAGTAAAGCAGCGCTCTGGTCGGAAAGAATCGGTTTTAATGCCGTTTATGCGGTTGGTGGTACATTATTTAGGATGACAGAGTGATAAATGGAACTGTTGTTGGGCTTCAGGCTCAGATAGGTATAATTCTATGTCTCCCAGAAATTCCAAATATAGAAATTCAGTTCGTTGTAGATACTGGGGAAGGAAGGTTTTTTGACTTTACCACCTGCCGCGATAGCTAAACTTGGCTTAACCTATCTTACACAGATAAATGCCAACCTTGCGAACAATTCAAACGTTTCAACTGACGTTTTTTTAGCAACTATTTTATGGAATGGGATGCAGCGTAACGTAGCAGTTCTTGCAATGGGTCGTCGTCCACTTGTTGGAACAGCTTTACTTCAAGATTATCACTTAGGCATTGACTTTCGAGAAGGTGGGACGGTTTTGGTTGATGAAATTTTGTGAAAATGTATTTCATCGCTCTAAGATGCTTCTCCCCAAAAGCTGGTAATTGCAGGAGCAAAAACTGATGTATCAGGACTTGATGCAGGTTGGGTGATATATTTTGCACGATTAGCGATCGCTAACACCCTATCAACATCTCGAACATACAAAGGAACCATCATTTCTCGTTGCTCCAACAGTTCGTACAACCCAATTTCCATCTGACAACCCTGGTGGAATTTAGCACGCGCAGCCTTCTGAACCATTTGCGCTAATTCCGCACCACTACAGTTGACAGTTTTGTTAAGAACAATGCGCCATTCTTTCTCTGTAAGCACATCGTCAGTTCTATAACGCGCATCAAACTTAGAAAGATGCATCATCAAAATTTCTTTCCGTTCAATAGCTTGGGGGAATCCCACATAAAATATTTCATCAAATCTTCCTACTCTAGTTAATTCCGGCGGTAACGCATCGAGACGGTTAAGAGTTGCAACTACAAACACTGCACTTGTTTTATCCTGCAACCAAGTTAATAATGCTCCCAAGATTTGGCGAGAACTAGTATCCTCACCCGAATTATTAGATGCGGCAAAAAGTTTATCAAACTCATCAAAATACATCACAACAGGAGCGCAAGCTTCCACCCGCTCCAATAAACGTTTGAGATAAGTTGCACCATCTGCAATTATGAGAGCAGTATCTACACTTATTAAAGGAAAATCCAGTATTTTAGCGATGACATTGGCTGATAGAGTTTTTCCCGTTCCGGGTGGTCCTACCAACAAACAACCTTTGGGAAGTGGAATATTAGCGGTTCGTGCTTGGGGTAAAAAGTCATATTTGACGTTTTCTATATACTTTCTCAGTAAATCTAAACCACCAAAATCAGGAATGTTTGGTTTAGCAACAAAGTTTAAATTATTTGAACGAAAGCGATTTATTTTGTATTCAAGTAAATGTTGGGTGAAAATGTCATAACTCAATTGAGAACAGGAATTGAGTGCAATCTTTAATCCTAAACGAATTTCCTCCTTTGTTAAACCAGCGCAAGCACTGACTAACGCTTCTTTATTTAATTTTTCTGGTGATTCACATAAAAATTCTTCTATCAAATTAGTAATTTCTTCATGATTAGGTAGCGGATAATAAATACTGGGAATTAAATTGCTTAAGGATTGTGGTAACTCGATATCATCAGTTGATAAAATTATCAAATATTTTAATTGATTACTATTCTTTAACTCAAAAAAAATATTAATTAACTGTGAAATAATTTTAGGTGAGTCTATCTTTACTAAAGATGAAAGATTCTCAAAAACAAAAATACCTGTCTCTTCACTATTCAACAAATAATCAAAATTACTAAAAATGTTTTTATGTTTAGATTTTAGATTAACAAAGCCGACTTTTGAATGTGAATCATATTCTACTTGCTTAAAGTACCCCCAAGCAGCATTCCATACATGAATGGGAATATTTCTCTTTTGAGAGCATTCAATATAAATGTCCTCTAATACGTTTATTCTTTCTGGTGAAGGAGCATTAACACAAACAATTGGAACACCAGAATCGAGATATAAATTCAGTTGAGATAATTTCATATAATCAAACTATCTTTCTAAGCTGTTGTCTGTGAGTTGATTAAATTGAGATATAGTTACTTGTTTATGATTCCTCGGTTGTAATTTAGGTAAAATTTGCTCAAAATAAATTAAATCCCGCTCGTTCATATTACTTGTTAACTGTCCTCCAATTTTTTCAAGTAAATTACCGCGTCCATCTTTCGCTTCGATTTGTACGTTACCATTGGAGCTAGCTTTCCATTTATAAGAAAATCGCCCATCAATTTCCACATCGGTTTGTTGTGCAACAGCATATTGTGTAAGCGCATTCGTAACTCTCTCTACACGAGCAAAGTATTCAGCTTCTTGCTTTCCTACTGGAGCAAAAGATGCAGGAACTGGTTCGTTTTTTCGCAAATAATTCTGTAAGGAGTTAATATCTTGAATATTTAAAGAAGCTAAATCACCCTTTTCTACTTTTACTCCTAAAGGGGTTTCGCGGAACTGTATTAAAAATTTATCTGTCGCTGAATCTTTTACTTCATACAATGAACCGCTGCGAGAGATTTGGTAATCACCTGCTTGATACTGATTTTCTCCTGGTTGGGTTTGCAGTTGAAATAAATTTTTTATTGATGCTGCGAATTGATGCTGTTTTGAATTTTCTTTGTATTCGCGCAATCCTATTTTTACAGCAGAAGTGACACTACTTACGACAGTCGATGCATTATTAACTACTTGCTGCCACCATGAAGTATTTTGTGGTTGCTTTAACCTTTGCTCGATTAATTCCTGATACAAATTTCTTTCTTGCTGTAGTGATTTTACTTCTGCTTTTAATTGCTCAATTTCTGAACTTAATAATGTCTTCAACGGACTATCAACTAAAACCTGTAATGATTCGGCTACTCTCGTTGAGCCTGGGATTGTCGATGAACTTATCTCTTCTTGAATATAGTCGGGTGGCGATAATTCCGGTTGAATAATTTGGTTAATATTATCCGAATATTCTTTAGATGGTTTTATATCTGTAACAGCTTCTTGCTGCAAGAAATTGTTAACGATTACCTTACCATCCGAGTCAGATTGTACTAGGACTTCGCCGTCTAATTCAATTCTCTTATTAATCGCCCCATCTACTACTTCTCCAACTTGTGTAGAACGTAATTGTTGGAGTTGTGCAATCAGTTGAGGATTTAAAAGTTGCCCCCCAATACCCGACACCTCATCGCGAAATTGATTGTTGTCGCGCCCGTAAACTAATTTATCTCCATCAAATATTTTCAACCCTTGTTTATCCGAGTCTTGCTTTACATTTAATACAGCTTTTAGCAATACTTCAATTAGTTGCTCGTAACGTTGCTGTATTGCAGTTGCATCACTTTCATTGACAGTAAATATATCTGGCATCTGATTAACTCCTATTTATAAAAAGGCAAGGGAGCAGGGGGAAGAGGGCAGGGGTAAATAAGATTGATAGCTTGCTTGCTCTCCAGCTAAGTTGGTCGTTTACCGGAGAAGCAAGAAACTATTGAACAATATATATTTCTCCCCCTTGCTCCCTGCCCCCTTCTCCCTGCCTCCCCTCTAGGCGATTAATCACTAATTCCGAGCCAATGTAAAATACCGCTAATTCTCCATCAATTAACCAAGCATTAAAATCACTTTTTTGTTGGGTGTTTCTAGTGCATTCATAAGCAGATAATCCGTGAACTTTTCCAGCTAATAAACCATGCTGGTCAAATATTTCGATTACTTCAGGACAATAGCTTTTATCTAAAATTGGTTTATCAATAGCTTCAATAATCATTGATAGCCATTTCGGATATTGCGATAAAACGGAAAAAACTTCTGGATTTGAATTAATTTCTTTCTCTATCATTTTGTTTTACTTTAAAAAATATTGTTTAATTCTTCTGGAGAAGCTAAATCTCCACCATCAGTGGGTAACGGAAATAATTTTTCTGCCAACTCTCTACGTTCTAAAAATTGTTGAGAGCGTTCAAAATCACTAACAGTAACTCTATTATTTTGAATCAATCTCCCACGCACAAAATCCCATTTACTTTCCGACCAATTCATCTCTTCAATATCAGCAGCGGGAACCTTCAACTTGTGTAACAAAGGGACGTATGCTTCTGTACCACGGGTATAAGCTGGATTAATAATTACTGCTCTACCCGTACCCATCTTGGCAAACTGCGCTGGTTCTAATAAATGCCGCTTTTGATGGTGTTCGTTACTACTACTAGAACCACCCCCTTTCCCCATGCTTCGAGATTTAGAATTAAATTTGATTTCCATCTCTCCTAAATAATCGCTAAAAAGCTTTGCAGATTCAGGGTCTTGGGGATTGAAAATAAATTTGGTTGCAGTACCTCCTAAAATTGCCCTTGAAAGTTCTTTCCCGTAAACTTTCTCCAATTGAGCAATATTTTGATATCCCAAGATACCGACGAAACCGTCTTCACGTCCTTCGTTTAACCAATTGACAAGCGCTGGTAGATAGAACGTCGGTAACTCATCTAAGGCAACAATCAAAGGGTCACTACGCGGAACCGTCCGAGTTATATTGCGCGTTACAATCATATGAAGAATTGCAGCAAGCAGCGGACTGACAATATCCCTATTGTTTCTATCCAAGCCAAAAATAATTAACTGTTTTCCGTCCAAATCTAAAGGGAGCGTAGTTTGACCGCAAAATGCACCAACAAAATCACGTTTGAGAAAACGTTGAAACATCTTCCATTAAAGAGTGCTGTTCTTGCGGTGAAAAGTACTGTGTCATCTCCAAAAAAGTAACTGTTTCTCCTGCATCCAACTTTTTTAAAAACTCTTTTCCACCTGGTTTACTAGTGATAATATTTCGTACTTCCGGACTCGAAGACATTAATCCCATTACACCAAGCGCTCTGCCGCAATTAACAGAATTATCACAGACATAATTTCCCTCCATACTGTAGTTATTCTCTACGTCTGATAACGCGGAACTTAAAGCATCAAGATTAGTACCAGAAGAATGAATATTTTTGCAATCTTCTTTTGAAACTGGCATCAAATTAGATAGGTTATTTTCTTTCTCACCCTCAATGATTGGAGAATTATTAAAACTAAATCCGCTACTTTTTAAACCTGTAGGAGTAGAGATTCCATTTTTATTAGAGTCAATAGTTCCCAGAAATATTGCTTCTTTTTCCCTGTAAGTCATAAACGGAACGGGACCAATAAAATAGGGTGTACATCCCAAGTCAACAAAGTTATTCCGCATACAAACACGGAAGAACAAAGATTGAGAAACTTTTCCATCAACTTCCGAGACATCCCACACCGCAACTTTAAAAGCATCGCCAAATAGATTTCTACCAGTAGGCTCTTTTCCACCATTAACCGAACTCAAGATTCCTCTTCCACCTCTAACCAACTCATACTTACCGCTAACCCAAGCTTTACCTTTTACACTTTGAGAGCCAGATAATTCAATATGAGCGCAATCACGATCGCATGGAACTGCAAACCCTTCTTTGTCACTACCTGAAATTGTTCTATCTCGTTTTTGTTCGTCAGTTGCAAAGGCAATATCTACTATCCCAACTTCCATACCTACAGGGTTAGTAGGATTAGGGAATTGGGAAAATGGTACATCGCTTAATCCGGGTACTTCATCAATGTAAACGGAGTGCCATTTATCAAAGCTAGCAATTGGAGTTGTTGATAATCCTGGAATTGAATCGAGGTTGTAAGATTTTAAGTCTAATGATTCAAAATTCAATTTACCCAGGTGGGGAGATTCATTGAGTAAGTTACCGATAGTTTGATTGACGTTAAATGAGGTTAATAAATTTTGTGAGAGTAAATCTATAATTGGTTTGACATTTACTATTGGAAATTTTTGCAAATCCGGTATTGCCTTAACCAAGCTATCTATTGTTTGAAATTTGACAACACCGAAACTTTCTAAGTTAGTTTCTTGTAAATTTGAACTAACAATTTGAGAAATATCTGAAAGTGAAAAGTCTTGGAGTTTAAAAGAGTCCTGAAAATCACCCAGCATCGTAAATGAATCGGGTGTTTGTCCTACATTCCAACTACGAGACGGGTTATACCCTAATTCCGAAGTAACATTTTTAGGTGCTTGGAATGAGCCAGATTCAGTAATTGCTGGCATTTTAGAAAACGTAATTTGATTCCAATCTGGTAAACGAGTTTTTTGCCATTCGACTGTAGGAATTTCTATTTTTGTTGATGGAGAATTAGATATAGATTTTTGTTGCCATGTGATGAGAATAGCACCAAAAATTAATAGTGATAAACTTAATTTGGAAGCAAATATCAAATGTTTTTTTAGTATTTTCATGATGTTAAAAAATTACGAATTACGTTCACCGGATGTGTTTCCGTTCACCGCAAGGTGTCCCGTAGGGAAGGGTATTACGAATTATATTTGCTTCCGAGTTCAATTAACCGATTAACTAACCGTATTGAAATGCCACTTTTACGAGCAGCACTATTTACAGATTCTCCCATTCTTATTTTGATTAGGAAATTTTCTATTCTAGACCATAAACGAGATTCTCTGTTAATTAATTCTCGTGTATTAACAATCTTTAATCCTTTAATAATTTGCTGTAATTCCTGATTATTTTTAATATTAGAAAACTGAGTTGTTTCTGGATTTATTTTGATATCAGGCATAATTTCCAAAGTATGATAATTAGGCGTTTCATCTCCCATTGCTACTTGAAATAAATATACCTTCCTTGTTGATTTACCCTTTGCGATGGCAGTGAGTAAGCTTGTACTGGAATTTGGTAATTGTGTGATTTTTAGCGGTTTTATTCGTCGTAAATGTATGACTGTAGCGCCTTCAAGATCGCATTCTCTTCCTTGTGCGGATAAACAGCCGTCAACATCGAGAGTTGCGATCGCCGGATTATCCAACCAAACTTTTTCTACAATTTCACCACTTTTAATAAATGAAATATTCACCCCATATCCTGGTGACAGTTCAATTTTGGGTATATTTTGGGAATTATGACCAGTAGCAATACCTTGGGGAATTTGTTTTACGCTCTGTTTTGTTTCACTTGCAATTACTGGCGATAAATTTATAAGAGGTAACAATACAGAGCAAGCAATTGTCGTTTTCCACTGTAAAATAATCATAACGGCTGCCCCTAGTTAAAATTGAAAAGATTGATTAACAAATACCTGCACATTCGTACCAGCTTTGACATACCAAACATCTTCTTGTTGTTGTAGTTCTTGTAATGCTTGCTGGTTGCGTTTGAGAATTTGTTGAGTTAGCGGTTCAAATCCTCCTTCTAAAACCGCTCCTAAAATATTTTCTCGACTTCTTCTAACAGACGAAAAAGAATTAGTACCACCAAATCCACTGCTCTTTGATATTTGTTCTTCTTTAGGTTGATTAATAACTTTACCTACTTTCGCTAAAGAGCCTACAGCAAAGGTTTGTGCATCTCGTCGTGCAACTTCTCCCTTATTACTGTTTAAACGAGATGCAATTAAAGGTTTTCCATTAGTGCCACGAATCGTAATTGAATTTGGCGGAAGGATATATTCTTCTCCATTGATCAAAACCTGGGTTGCTTGGAGTTCAACAAATCCTCCGCTAGCGACGTTATTAATTTGTGCTACTACTTGAGAACCGGGTGGTAAAACTACTAAGCCTTCTCCCGTAGTTAATGGTTTTTGCAGTTCTATGACAAATTTTTCGCTTTTGGAGTTATTTTTAGATTTTAGATTTGGATTATTGCTAGTAAAATGTTCACTCCAAATCAAAGGGGTTAATAGTTTTCCATCAACAAATGTACCTACTGTTAGTTGATAATTGTTTTGGTATCCAATAATAGAGGCTTCTTCACTATGAAGCGGTTCTAATTCATCCGTATTTAATGTTTGTGTAGTCTGGACTGCTGAAACCAAAGTTGCTGAAGGAATTACTGGTTTTTGTTGTTCGACTGTTACGGTATCAATCGTACTACCTTTGTGTTGCTCATCGATATTTGTCGTAATTGTGCTGCTGCCATAGCTTCCTAAACGACTAATTCTAGACCATTCTTCCATCGGGTCAGCCTTTTCTTCGGTAGGGGTACTAATTGGTTTGCTTACTTTGTTTGCAACTGGCTGGAATTGCCTTACTGCTGGAGTGCTTGGAGGAGAATTATATCTTACAGTTTGAGGTTGAAGACGGGGTATATAAGGAACTTGAGATAAAGGCAATTGTCTTGAAACTATTTGAGTCCGAACAGGTAAGTTCGGTTCTCTTGTTGGAGTTGTTCGAGTTACGGGTGGTAAATTCGGCTCCTTATTAGGTTTAACTTTGGGTTTGCTGACAGTAGTTTTAGGACTTTTAGCACGCTCTACAGATTTGATTTTTTCTGCTTGAGTTGACAGTGCTAACTCTGCTTTTAACCTTCCGGTTTCAGTCTCTTGGGGATTGTCAGCAATTTCTACTTTAGGTTTGGATTGTTTTGAGTATTCTGTTGTTGGTGCAATTTTAGGTTTACCTGACATAATGGTATTTAAAACTGTCGCAGCAGCACCAAATACAACCAGCATTACCAAACCCACTGCACCGAATTTCGCAAAAGGATTACTATAAAAATTTGGTTGAGTCTTCCCTACGTGAGGGTCATCAAATAATTCATGAGTTGCAATTGGATTTGGAGCATCGGTTTGATTCTGTGTTTCTTCTCCTTTAATCTCCTCTTTTTCACTGAATTCAGTTTGATTCTCATTATCAAAACCAAGTAGTTTCGCAAAGCTCGATTGATTCCAATCACTATCGGATTTATCTGATTTTTTTAAGTCATTATCAACTGAATGCTCACTCATTATAAATTCTCCTCCGATAAATCTCTCATTGCATAAATTTCTAATCCACTAGCACGTACTTGATAAATTACTTCAGCTAAATTACTTGTATTAACAGGTGAAGAGGGAGCAACTACTGCTCGGACAAATATTTCTTTATTAAACGGAATTACCTCTCCTAAATTATTACTTTGATTAAACACATTCAAATTTGCAATCATTTTGACTTTCCATTTTCCTTCTTCAATTTTCGTAGGTGATTGAATAGATAGCGGAATTAAAACTACTTGGGTTGTATCTTTAAACACTCCCTGCGGTGTCATTGAAGCAAGTTTTTGTAGAAATTCTTTACGGAAGTCCTCTGATAATGCATAGGATGCTTGCCACGCTCCTAATGGTACTTTATTTCCTCTTGCTTCACGCTGTCCAATATCTACACCCTTGTCTTGTAATGGTTTAGCGTTCTCTTCAACGGTGTCCGGTGGTAATGTTCCCGACCAATTCATCATCAAAGTCATAGTGTCGGAAACAAAACGAGATACCACTTGGGGAGTGCGTTCTACATTTCCTAAAGGTGCAACTTGAATTGCTTTACCTGTTTCTAATTGCACTAGTGAAGGAGGTGGTTTTTTATTTAATTGTGAGTAAGAACCGTAAAGTAATATAAGTAGAAAAAATGTGATTAAGTGTAATACAAAAGTGCCAACAGCGAACAATGCTAAAGTATCGCCAGTTGAGAATTTTTTAGATGCACGATTTAGGAACCGTAATCTTTTTATTTCTGGAGTCTCTGAACTTAAATTATTATCTAAATTCGTCATTTTTTTCTATTTACTCACAATTCTGGTTACGAAAGTAGAAAGACCGAAACTAGCGATACTGGAAAAACTTCTAAAAACTGCTAACCCGCCACCTGCGGCTAAAACGACAGATAAAATAGGGGCAAGAAGACCAATTGCAAATGCAAAAATCATTGGATCGTTATTGTCAGCATTTAGAACCATTGTTGCTACTAAACCAGAAATAATATTGAAGCAAAGCTTTATCATTCCTACCGAGAAGAAACCCGTTAACCATGCAAAAATAGCTTTTTGACCAACAGGAAGTAATGAACCTCCCACAGCCAGTGGTCCTAGTAGTGCAGTTAATAACATACAAATTTCGATTATCCATTGAAAGGCTGCTGCAAGTGCAAGTAGCCAACCACGAACTGCTAACTGAAAAATATTGGTGTTGAAAAAATCGCTAGCATTCGATAGCCAAGATGGACGATTATTAGCTTCAGCTTCAATTTGCTTTGCTTGTCGGGCTGCATTTTGTAAACACTCGGTTTGTTGTGTTGGGTCGGCAATGGTATTACATTGATTAATCAGCGACTCAATTGCGTCTGTTTTCCCCGTTTTAAGCATTACCTGTTGATAAGCTTCTTGGAGTTGGATAGAAGCAGAGGTGGAAACCAAAAGAGTTTGATTGGTTTGGTTAATTATTCCTCTCAAACCTTTAGTTACAGCGATTAATTGTTGACCGTTGTTTGCGAGTAAGACTATGACAACGATTGTCCAAATTAGTTCGGTGAATCCCTTTGAACTATCCCCATCAATCATTTCCTTCGTCCATTGGACTATGAAAATCAGGAGAGTGCCAACTGCGAAGAAGATTCCGAGATTTGCGATCGCGCTATATAATCCCCCACCTAAAACATCATCCCAAAGCTGATCGATTGATTGTGCAACAGCTTCGCTTGCAGCAATCCCGTCTTCAGTTATCGTGGAAGCTGCTTGACCAGGATTTTCTGGTTGTGCTTGAGCAAGAAAGAAGGCAGTGGGCAATCGGCAGTAGGCAGTCGATATCAAGAAAAAACCATACATATACGAATCACCTTATTACTTCTTACACAACCCACAAGAATATTTCACTTTGCTAATTTCTTTTACACCCTGATTGCCAATTGCCAACTGCCGATTGCCTTTAAAAAAGACGTGCTTGAGATGCAGTTCTTAAATTACTAAATCCTTGACCAACAACTTCTTTTTGCCTTGCTTGGTTTTGCCCATCTACAGACCGGGATATGTTAGTCAAATTAAGATTTGCTAAATCCTGAGATTGTTTATATTTCAACCCATCGGTTCGTATTGCGCCCAAAATTCCCGTGATTTGAGTATTTTGTTGTGCAATACGTTTCATCACATTTTGCGTTACTACATCATTCTGAGCAGCATCAGAAAATACGGAGACTGTCTCAATTGATGTTTGAGTTTTTTCTACTTGTGCCTTCATGTTTTCCTGACCCTCTTTACTCAAGCTACTATTTGAATCAGCACGGGTTATTTGTCGGTCGATTTCGTTAGTTGCTTTATCAACGCTATTAACTGCATTATTGCTATCAGATGCTATTTCTTCAACTTCATTTCTAGTTTTTATTGCATCCGGTAAACCCAATACACCAGTAGCTTCCGAAATTACTGCTTGTAAATCCCCTTGTAAGGATTCCGCTAAATTGTCTAATTTCCGAGAGATTGTTGAGGAAATATATTTATTAAGAGAGCGGGTTTGCTCAACTAATGCGGTTAAGGGATTCTGTATTTCAAGAGCATAAGCACTGCTCATACTCACTATTGATATAAAGCTAATTCCAACTAAGCTAATGGTAAATTTGTGTAGTTTTTTCATATTCTGTTTGCTTCAACTAATTGTTTAGAAAGCTCAGTCAACGCAACAAACTTCGAGGGATATTTTGACAAGTAAAGCGTTCTTTTCTCTTGTTCTTGGGGATTATTTGCTACTACTGCTAATAAAATAGGCGATGGATAATAGCGACAAAAAGTAAATATTCCGTTATCATCTAGCAACCATTGCGAGTACAAATCCTCCTTTTTTGGGAAAAAGCTTTCTGTGGCATTACGAGCAATAATTTCTTGAGGATATTTCAAAATGGTTGTAAAACTATCAACGGCAGTGGGTTGAATCCGCCCAATTAACCGAGTAGTTAAATTTTGAAAAATCTTCGAGCCTGACGGAGATTTCGCAATCGTATCTGGGTCTTGAGCGGATAGAATTACCCTAATTCCTGCTTTTGCTCCATTTGCACATAACCTACCTACCAAAGCCGCAATTGAGTCATATTCAAATAAAATTGGACTTTCATCAATGAAAAAGATACTCGCAGGAGCCGCTAAGGCTCTACGCAATGCTGCACTATAAGCACTTAAACTTAGAACAGCCGCATCTTCATCATTGGATAGGTTTCGTAATGCAAAGATAAGTAAACGTGCATCACTGCGGAAGGTTGAGGGCTTTGCTAAAGCTTGTCCAACTCGTGATGAAAGCCAAAATCGCAAACGTAGCCGTATTGTTTCTAAAGCAGCTTTACTATCCCCAGTATTATCTTCAAGCTGCAACCGCTCATGGGAGCAAAAACTTAAAAAGTCATGCAATGTTGGAATTGCAAACCATTCATCAGAACCAAAGCCATTTGTATAGGCTGCCGCATAGCGATCGCGAATTAAATCATCTGAGAAAAATGCTTTTAAAGCCAGAGCAATAATTGAACGCACCGCATCACTAATATTTTGAGATTGCGTCCCTTTACCACCTATAACCATTGCCATGATTGCAGTAGCAAGGAAATCTTTATAATCCTCAAACCTTTCAAGCTGCAACTTCGGAGCAAGGGAACGTAAATTGGGCAATTCAAACAAATTACTTGATTCTTTCCCAATATCAAAGTACGCCCCATCTTTATCCATAAATTGGGTGTAGTCTGTAAAAGTGCTGGTTCCATCTGGCTTCGGATAATCCATTGCTACGACTGGCATCCCATGCGCTAGCGCCTGAGTTAGAATTCCAGAAGCTAAAACACTTTTACCAGCGCGAGTTGTGGCAAATAATCCTAAGTTTTTATGTTGATTGTACAAATCTAGTTCAACAGGCGTTCCTCCTTCTTCTGCAATTAATTCAAAACCGCTATCATCACCAGCTTTGGTACGCACGATTGGTATTAATCCCGGCACTTCACCGCTCAAATAAACTAACCTTCTATTAAAAGGTGCGGTCATTAAGCGTTCCCAAACAATGGGTAAAGTTTGCAACCAAATTCGCCAGGGGTACTCCGTTTCTCTAACAATCCAAGCCGGACGTAGAAAGCATGATTGCAGATAACGACAAGCTTCGTCTAATTGTTCGCGGGTTTGACGATACACCAAAAATACTGTTGCGACGTGAATGGGAACCGAACCTTCATAAAGTTCTTCTTGTGCAGCTATGGACTTTTTAATGTTGAGTAAAGATTTTACATCAACCGAGTTTTTATCTTGAGCCAATGCAGCAGATGTATTCGATTGTTTGGTTAAACGCTGCATATTGGTTTTAACCAAGGTTTCATTAGCTCGCATCAGCTGACAATAAATCTCGGTGTCGTAAACTCGTTCTCTAGACAAAACCTCCCATAAATACCGAAGTTGTTGCTCTTTATTAACCCAACCACCGGGTTTATCTGCGAAGGTAAGAGCTGCAATATATTTATCTTTGAGATGCACCCAACGTCTATCTGCGACTGGGATTGAAGAAGAAGACTCCATGAGAAAAGATGTAGGGGCTACATCCGAATAAATTTCTTCACGAAGTCCGTTTTCGTCGAGAATTAAAAGTTGTGGAATCGGACGGTGTGGTGTGTTGTTAAATCGCTGCCAAAGTTCTGACCAAAGTTGTTCTGCATTCAAGGGGCGGATATCTAGCCCCATTTTGTTTGATATTAGTTGTTCCCATAGTTGAAATCCGTCGGTGAATGATGTGTGTATTAGTCGTTCGATAGCGATAAATTGAAGTTCGTTGATTTCTCCTGTAAATGATTTCCAAGAACGTTCTACTTTTGAGAGAATTTTCTCAATTGCATCAGTTGTACCCGTGCTATTGGTTTCAATGGTGTAGGTGCAATAAAGGTGTAGTTTTTTTGGTTTACGAACTCCTTTTGAGGTCAATTGTTGTGTTCTATATCGTTCTCCCATTAAGAGAAATTGCAGTTCTTTGTTGGGTGCGGTGTCGCTTAAATTTTTGAGTTGCTGCTGTCGTGTGGTGTCGTCGGTAAAAGAACTTAGACGGATAGTTAAACGTTCTCCAGGTGGTAAATCTTTCAATCCCGATTCAATTGCATTAAAAACTGGGTCAATTTGTTCTGTTCGCAAAGTGGAATGAATACCCGTACATTCAAATCCAAATTGAATTATATAGTTGTCAACTCCCTTGCGTAGAAGATAAGCTCCTACTGACCTACCTTGTAGATTTATTTGCAGCATGGTAACTAGCGCAAATGCATCTTCAAGAGGTGTTAATCGAAGTTTACCTTCTCCATTTTCAATAACTCGTTTACCAATTTTAGATTTGGAATTCACCTTTGGTATTTGCTAGTTTTTGATGCTTTTACTTGTTTTGGATTTATTACTGGTTTATACAAACAACGAATTCTCGTCCAATTTGGAGTTGCAACAAATTTAGCTAAAATACGCCAAGCGCCATTGGCTGTCAGAATCCACCATGTTGCTATTCCCCAAGCTGCTATAGAACAAGTCCAAACCCAATTTAATTTGAATAAACCGTGAGCAAGATAATAAGAAATACCGCTAATCATTGCCCAGGGGATTAATTGGTCTGCGGGGAACGGTCCGATTGATGGTTGTTTCCCTAAAGTAACGTTAACTTTACGATACTTGGGTCTATCTGAATCCATACACTACCCACTATTCTTGTAGAAATTCTTTTCCCCCTGCTCCCTGCCCCCTGCCCCCTGCCTCTTCACCCTGCCCTCTTAACCTCCAGGTGCAGCACCACCGCCACCTCCAACAATTAAATTGGTGAGAATATCTCCTACCGTTACTGCAATTAAAATAATCAACGATGGTAAATGTACCAGGTTCAAATCCGATGATTAATTTATCAAATTCTTTGAATCCCGTTGGGTAAATCGGTTTATTTGACTCCAAGTCTGTGTATGCACAGTGGGCGATCGCACTATTATGTTCTGTTGAGGTGCGAAATTGCTCGTTGGATACTTGGTATAATTTTTGTTGTGAAGTTTCAATGATTGTAGATAAATCTGTTTGTGTTTGATAAGCCAATTCATTTATTTGATGACTTACGCTAATTAACCTGCGTCGAATGTATTTTTGCATCACTAGGGAAGCTAGTACATCTATATTTACCGCAGATACCGTGCGTTCGAGCAGCGATACCAGTTTATTTCTACCACCAATTCTCATAAGTAAGTCATGGTCGTAAAGCCAATCTATGACTGTAAGTAAATCGGTAGGTTTTCCATGATGGTACAGTCGGAGTAAAGCCTGATAAATTTCAGTATGTGATGAAATATAAAATGCATCAGGAACAAGATATTCACATATCCGACTTATAGCTGAAGGGTCAAGTAGAATTCCTCCGAGTATCGCTTCCTCTGCTTCAATATTTGCTGGAGGTAATTTATCTATCATAATTGCTCCTACGATTGTTGCTCAATAAAGTCTTCGTTCAGTTTCTCTTTTGCTCGTAGTTCTTCTTGCCATTCTTCAATAGCTTTGTGATATTGACTTTTAATGGACTGTTCGACTGCACTATCGAGAAAATTTTGATAATACACTTCCCATCTATTTTGTCCGGCTTTATTTGTATGTGCTAACCATGCTTCTAAGTCATTTACTTCTTGACTAAGATTCTTTGTCTTCTCTCGACAAAATTCTAAAAAACTCGCTCGCTCCTTATCTGAGAGAGTTTGAATAAAGTTTGAATAAGTCTGAATAGTTTGAGGGGTGCTGTAATCTTTATCTGGAGAGGATTTCGGAGGACTATTTTCTGGGATTCCAGAATTTTTTCTGGGATTCCGTAATTTTTTCTGAGATTCCAGAATTTTTTCTGAATTCTCAGAATTTTTTCTGGTTCCCCAGAATTTTTCTGAATTCTCAGAATCTTGTTCTTGTTGAGAATCAACCCATTCAATGGTAAATTTTCCTGAATTTATATTAATTGTATTATTTGCTTTAAGTTTCCCAATTGCTTCATAGACACTACTTTCTGGAAGAAACCACCGTTTTGCGAACTGTTTGGGGATAATTGTAATTGTGCGATCGCAAAATGGATTTTCATATCTAAGCGCTAAATGAATGAAGGCTGTATTGTTAATTAACTTAGCTTTACGCAGAGCAATCAATTCATTCTTTTGTAAAGGATAAAACTCTCCCATCACTTTACCTTGCTTGTCTCTTATGGGTTTGGGTATCATGACTCTACTTTCTCCGTCATTTGAACAAGAAAGATGTAATTTATTGATTTGAAATGAAAATTTTGCTAGTTCAGAATACCCAACAATGCCGGGTATGGTTTACGTGGGTATGCAAAATCGGTACATCAACCGAAAAATGAATGCTTATTGCCAATTATAAAGTGCTTACTTTTAAGAATTATAAATGCACTTTATAGGTCAACTGTTTGGGTTTATAAACATATGAACCACAATAAAACCAATGATTCTACTATCATTCATGCTTATATACAGATGACTCTAGAAACAAGAGAGAACGTGCAGTTAATCGTCTTCGAGTATCCTAATACTCTCTTAAATTAAACGAAAATTATCTAAAAAACAACATTCTCATTTTTCCCCATCCATATTTATTCGATCAAAATTCAGTATTCTGGTATCAACAATACGTTTACACACTAATTAGATTCTACTTGTATTTCTGTGTACCTTATACTTTAAGAGCTTTTAAGCTATATCGTTGAGATATTGCATACGTATTCAACTGATTTGTAATCACTGTTATTTATACAGCTTGATATTAGCTGTTAATTCTTTCTAGGATAAAAAATTGTCAAAACATCGATAAATGTGTATTAATGATCCAAAGTGCAAGGTTTATCTCCAGGCTTAGCTGTCTTAAGTGCAAAATCCCCAAATATGTTCAAAATCAATTGCGCCAAATATGATTTTGAATTAGCTTGTGAGTGAGAAATATTTTTCGGTTGTAAAAGACTCACTATTTTTCGTCTTTTTAAATCTTTTTTTACTCATACCTTACCCAGGGTAAGCCAACAATTCTTAAGTTTGGTGGCAAGCTTCAGAATGACTGTTAATTCCCTCTCCAAAATTTTTAGGGAAACTTTGTCTTGACTTAATTTATTGTCAATAAAACTCGGCTCTTTAGGAGATTATCGTCGTGAAAAATAATCCCCAGAAAATCATATTGCAACATTATCAACTAGTTAATAAACAAGTCGCAGCAGAAATGACTGGCTTGTCTCCTGAAACTTTGAAAAAATATAGACTTGAAGGAATACTTGAAAAAGATATCTATTGGGTTGTGATTAATTCAAGAGTGATTCGATATAACATTTCACTCATACTTGATTGGATGCAAAATAAAGATAGCAATCCTCAAGCACATATAAGAGCAATAGAAAACTATTTATCTTCTCTGCCATCTGCACAAAAGAAGTCACGAACTAATCGCTGCTAAAGATACAGTTCCTTCACCAAAAACTAAAATATTGATTTATTCACCCAATCAATCAATAATTATATAGGTAGTCCTAAAACTGCCAGTATGTCTCGTCCAGCGTTTTCGATTTTTGCTCAACAGTACCTATCGGTTCTACTCAGTAATTTTGGAACTGTTTATCTCAACGAACCCATTCCCAGAGATGCAAAGCTGAGAATTTTTAAGCATCCATCTCGATTCAACTGGGGAACTGAGTATTTAAAGGAAATTACTCACGGTAACAATCAGATAATGATTAGCCCAGAAGTGATTGGAGAAGCGGAACTGGTAGATATTCTTTTTGAACCCAGCACGGAAAATCGGGCATCTTTAGGATTATTAGGAGAACTCGTGTCAGTTCCGTGTATTATTGAAACTCTACGCTGGGCACCAAATGTATGGGAGCTACAAGACTGTTTACGCCATTGGTTAACTTGGAAAGCAGAAGCCAGTAGCAGCATCATTCCTCTAAATAAAACAACCGTCGGTACTTCGGAACTAGAAAGCGATCGCCCCGAAGATGTTGATAAAACTCTCCTTATCATTGTGCCTTCAATTGCCTCCCAACACCTCCAAGGATTTGCGGCTCGTCCATCCATGAATATTGCAGGTATTTACGAGCTAGCACCAGTTCTCTGTACCACTATAGTTGTAACTAGCGAACTCCCTCAGAATATTTCAACCCTTTTGCTCAGGCTTCTGGGACGTGGAATTACTCAACGAACAGCGATTATGGAACTCCTTGCTCTAGATGCCAATCATCCACACTGCGCTTTGGTTCGGCAACAGTTGCGTCAATGGTATCAGCTTTTATTGTCAGGAAAAATGCTCAAGGAATCTTAACGGTTGATGCAAACATTAGCTATGGTTGATGAACTGGATTAAGTACAATAGTTCTAGTAGTACCGATCGCGATTTTCCACGACGGATATCGTAGTTCTAAAATTAACGAAACTTAGCATCAATGAAATCAAATTTATGCTTAAAATTTGTTTAGTATTTTTATTTTTTATCAAAAAAAAATTTTGAGTATGCAATTGGAAGAGATTTTATCAGAATTAGAAAACAATACCGGGAAATTTCCTCATCAAGCTTTAGAGAGAGCTATCGAAGAAAAAGAAGCAATTACTCCTTTTTTACTAACTAGTTTATCGGAATCTAAAGATAATCTGGAAGATTTATTTAATAAGCCTGATTATCTTTTACATCTTTATGCTTTATTTTTGCTAGCACAATTTAAGGAACCATTAGCTTACCCTCTTATCGTAGAATTTTTCTCAGTTCCTGGGGATATGTCGTTAAATGTAACAGGAGATGTAGTAACTGAGGATTTAAGTAGAATACTTGCTTCAGTGAGTCATGGAAATATTGACCCCATCAAACAACTGATAGAAAATCAAGAAGTTAATGAATATGTCAAAGGCGCTGCTCTCCAATCTTTAATTATTTTAGTAGTTCAAGGAATTGTTTCTAGAGAGGAAATCGTTCAATATTTTAAAGAACTTTTTTCACTTCTATTTGCAAATAAATCCTCTATCAATGCAGCAGAAGAAGCAGATTATATTTGGACTGAATTAGCAATTAACGGCTCTATACTTGCTCCTAAAGAACTTCATGAATACATTGAGCGAACTTTTGATGAAGATTTAATCGAGCCGTTCTTTTTTGCACGGGATGATTTCGATGATTATCTTGAAAATGGTTCAGAAGCAAATTTGAATGAACTTCGCGATAATCCGCATTATTCTTTGATTGAAGATGCGATATCTGAAATGAAATATTGGGCTTGTTTTGAGATAAATAAGCCAAGTATTTTCATGGAGCCAGAAGGATTTTCTACCTCATCGAAAAAAGCCAAAAGTAAAGCGAAAAAAAAGAAAAACATGCAGAAAGAATCTCGTCGAAAAAATAGAACTAAGAAAAAATAAATTGCTTTCCCAAGCATTGTGTTTCTAATATTAAACAGTTACACTCCGTCCTGACTGGTTGTCTCTAACATCAATGCTTTACGTAACTCCAATGCATGAAAGATACTCAAAATATCACATTGCCAAGTTGGTAACAATAGCGTCATGGCAATTTCTTCTAAACTATTAACCCAACAAAGCACAATTGCAAACCAAAGGGTATTCGCGTAACCAAAACCAAATAACCCCACTGTTGCTGCAAGTAATGCTAATCCCCACGCTTTAGCAGTGTAGGTATGGAAACTGGGGAATTTTTGGAACTTAATTAAACTAACCGCGAACAATATTAATTGGATCGTAATTGCAGATAATAAAGGTAATCGAAAATCAATGATTATTTGGGGATATACTAACCAAGTGCTAATAGCCACACCCAAATATAAACAAATATCAGCCCAGCTATCTGCTTGACGAAGTTGGGGAGTACTAACCTTTAAGCGACGGGCAATAATACCATCAAAAATATCTGAAAGTACGGCAATAATATAACCGATAATAAACCAAGAACTGGTATTACGATCTAAAGCATCAAAAAGCAGTAAAGGAGCAATGGTAAAGCGCATTCCTATTAAAAGACTCGGAAGATATGATAGTTTTATCATCTATGTATGGGATTTTACTTACAAATAACTACAAGAGTGTTGTAAAGTATTACATAAAAAATATTTACCTCTGTGATGCTCAACAATCTAGATTTATTATTCAGTGTATTAACTAGCATTGCTAGTCCAATTAAAGACAAGTTACAGCGTAATGAAACTATAATCAAAATATTAAAGCAATATAATTTAACCCCAGAGCATCCCCCAGAAGATTTTAGTGGTGTCTATGCCTATACTTTGGTTGAGTATGGAGTTGGGAAACCAAGATGTTTATTAGAATTTTTTCGCCAAGAGGATATTAAACAAGCTTTTAGGAAAGCCTTTGACCACTATAATTCTTCGATTCTACTTGGTGAAGTAGAAGCTTTTCTTGATGCTTATGCTTTGGGGGATGAAATCAAAGCACTGCAATTAGATGTAATGCGAGAGGTAGCAGCATTCGCGACAATTTTTATTGAAGTTACCAAGCGTACTCGCACTCCTGAATCGGTTTTAACTTCTAATCAGATAACTTCTTTACATCAAAGTGTCGTTGTTATCCAAGAACAACTAGATAGATTACCGACGCTAGAAGGGATTAGAACCGAAATGGCGCGGTTAGCAGCAGGAGAAGAGGAAAAGGGGAGGGGGAGAGTGGGAGAGGGGGGGAATTTTCTGCCTAAATCTTCTACTTTAATTGCGTTAGCTCAAGAGATGCGTGGTTGGTTTGAAACTTTGGGATATCGTTTTGAAAAATATGAAGTTTGGCAAGATAATTATTTTGAGTGGATTCTCAATATTCCTGTCAGACGTAATCGATATGACCGTGTTTTAGTACGTGGAATGACTGGGGAAGTTGGGCTTAAAGATGTGCAAGCATTAGATTCTAAGGTAGCAGAGCAGAAAACTGATGAAGGTTGGTTAGTAACAGATAGACGCATTAGCAAGGTTGCACGGGATGAAATTGAGAAGCAAGAGAACGAACACCTGGAGTGTTTTACCTTTGATGAACTTGTAGCAACTGATGCAGATTTTAGCGGTTATCTCGATTGGTTAGAAGCAGAGGTGGAACGAAAAGGTATTGATAAAAATTACGTACCTTTAACTTGTACTAAAGAAGAATTAGACCCAGTTAGCAAACGTCCG
>NZ_JAYGHM010000100.1:0-20639 GCF_034931125.1 Rivularia sp. UHCC 0363
TCGGCGTAGCGTTTATCTTCACTTTCCTAGATACCACGCTGATATAGCGAAAGATAGAGAGATATTTCAAAGTATAGTGTGGGGTTTTCAACTTCATATGCCGATTGTTAAAGAGCCAGATTTAATATCGCATTGGGATTACTGTTACGAGCGAAGTTTGGGCTGCGTAGGAATTCTGAAAAACTGGTTAAAGAATGCTTATCGAGACGCAATTACCGAAGGTGCAAATACTGTTGAAATGAAACATTTAGAACAGCGTGCCTTATCCGTAGCTCAATGCCGAAATATCCTCAAGAAAATTAAAGAAGGGGAGAGAAATCATGCACAACTATATACAGAAGTTGAACAATTACGTGCTGAACTAGGTTTACCAGTAAATCCTATTGAAAATCAGCAACAATCGGTTTCACAATCGCCTGTCAATTGCAACACAACCCGACGAAGAGTACACAAAAAAGTTGGACAACCCAAACCTAAGCGTCGCCAAGTAGGAACTTAAATAATATGCTCCCTCGAAACCTAAAACTTTACCCATCGTGGGATGTCCAAAAAACTCCTATTCCTCCAAGAAGTCGCTTATATCATCTAGAACCGATTGGTATAGGAACTCAGAGATGTAGAAAGTTTAACTGGCTATGTCATTCGATTAGCTGAGCAACACTGCATTACTACTCGACGACTACTCCTAAATGAAATTGCCCCACTTATGGGTAGAGAAAGAAAATTATCACACTCAAGAAATGAAAGTATCAGCAAAATTCTTGGAGTTAATAGAGATAGAACAGCAACTAATGGAACGGGTTTAACGGCAAGTAATTTAGTACGTGCAATGTCCATCTTGACGAAACGAACAGACTTACATTTTCTTACACTCAGACCTTGGGTAAAAGTGCTTTCTAAAAGGGGTTTACTTCGTCATGAGCGTGTTTGGTGTCCTTTCTGTTATCAAGAATGGCATGATACTAATAAAAGTATTTATGAGCCACTTATTTGGTGTATTAATGTAGTTCAGATTTGTCCAATCCACCACCACCCTTTTTTGTCGGTGTGTCCTCATTGCTTGATGACACAACTTGTACTTTCTGGTGATTCCCAGACAGGACACTGTAATAAATGCGGTAAATGGCTGGGGAGTTCCAGATTCAAAAGTGGTGAAGTAAGCAAAATGAAAAAAGCTCCTGAAATTGCTAGTTAAAGTTGCCAGTATCGAAGCTATCGCGCCATAACATTAAAAAGTTTAAACCAATCCAATCGCGTCCTCTCCATCCGCAACCACGGTCGGGAGCTTGTAAATCGTTTACCATCAAGCAGGTATTGCTCGTCATATCTGTAGCGGTCACAATATAACCTCTACGCCGCACATCAAGCATAAATTGTTGAATTATTTCGTAGCTAGCATACTTTAAATAAGTTGAAGGCAGTTCAAAACCGCTGATATCTATAGGTAAATTATTATCCTTATTTGGATTTGTCGCAGATTTTGCCAGATTTTTTTCTAAAACAGGTGAGTTTTTATTAAACATAAAAGTTAACCCTTTTGAAGTCGATGCAAATAATGAGGAAATTGGAAAATACCTATTACCAGAACCATTCCAAAATATTTTTAGCTCTTTTATTCCCCAATCACATAGCAGGGGGATTATATCAATATAATTATTTTTAAGAGATACAGCTAAATATTTAGTTTTAACCCATAAAATAGCATTATCGTCTTCAAAATATAATTTACTATTAGATGAATCTACAACGGGTAATTGCGCTATCAGTAAATTAGCTGCGTGAGAATCAATTATTTTTAAAGCTTTAGTAACTATTGAATGGCTCATGGACGCAGTTCCTCCCCTGAAGTATGACCGTTGCCAAAAAAGCTTTTTCTAATAGCAATCACTTCTTCTAGTGTATAAGTACTACCATCCTCCTTAGTTAAGAAGGTAGCGATAGAAATTAGATCTAAGTCAGATGGGTATTCGCCATTTAACAAAGCCTTTACCCTTTCAATAGGTAGCGCCACATCTTCAGCAAAAGCCGCAATATCTTTGCCGTAACGTGAATCTACCTCTTTTTTTATAAGGTCTGCAATGGAATATTCCACTGAATCTTGTATTTCAATATAATTACCAACTAATAGTTTACTTGCAATGCTGATAAATTCGGCTAGGTGTTCTTTAGTAAACGTTTTGAGCGAATCTATAACGGATTGAGGATTTATTCTCTTCTCGCCGTCAACCTGCTCAACCTTAATAGAACCTCTACCATATAATTCGACAACTTCAGCTAAAGATAAACCTTCTTGTTCGGCACGCTCCTTCGCTAACCGCTTACCCGTAGGAGTAAGCCTAAGTGTCAAATTTTCAGATTTACTCTCAGCCCAAATTTCACCTACGCCTTTTACAGGCAGTTTTCCTTTTTTACCCATACCCCCAATTTAGCTTTAAATACTTTTAGTGCGGTAGCATCGCTATATCTTTACAAAAATTAATTTGGTGGATTTGACCTAATATACTTAAAAACATTGCAGTCAAAGGAGATTGTCTGCAAATGCGGTATATTGACTTAATTGCAGTTGCGGTTTACTATAAGAATGATTTCTGGATATTAGCTGCATGACAAAAAACAGGTATTACACAATTGCATATGATTTACCAAATTTTAGTACTTTATGCACCTTGTGGGAAATATTCGACTTGTAAGAGAAAATGAACAACTACGAGATTTTGAAAAATTTACCATCTGACATTCTTGCTCCAAGGCAATTTTTACGCTATTGCTTCGGTTTTAATAAGCTCACTCTAGAAGAAATTTTAGATGAGGAGATTAGTTTTGGATACTCCGTCAGATGCGTCAATCTACTTTCCAAAATATTAGGAATCCAGAAAAAAACGGTAAGAGGCTGGGGGGATAATCCGAACTTTGAAGGTATGCCACAACATGCGAGAAAAACTTGCAGCTACGCGCAGATAGCCTTATCTCCAGAAGTATTGAAGAAAATTGCTTCCCTTGATTACACAGCCCCAAGACTAACTGCAATGCAGTTCATGGAGGAAACACTTTTAAAAGGATTATCGCCTTGTGAAAGATTAAAATTGGTAAGCTCCACCAATTTTCGTGGACAATACCTCACGTTACTATCAGAGACTTTAACAATATCCAAACGCACAATATACGAATGGGGTAGAGACATCGAGTTACCATTGATGCCCAAATATCATCAACATACTTTGGCATATGCACTCGCAGCATATGGCAAAAAAGAGCAGACTAGCATCGCTGCTTAATATTTGATTTAGCTGAATGAATAAAAGTTGGTCTTAAAGGAAGACCAAAAAATCATAAAAACGAGTTTAGATAATATCATGCAATTACTAGAAAAATCAAGCTACCAAGAGACTCACAACATAGATGCTGACCCCGTTAAGCATCTAGAAACCAGCACCGTAGAATACCTTCACGCTAGTTTCTTACTGTGGGAATATAAGAGAGCATATAGCAGGAGTGAATATCGGGAACTACTCCACAGGTACGGTTGGGATAAAGGCAGCATGGAGGAGAAACGGGCGCTCAAGTTAGCAGAACATTTCCAAGATTTTGCCCATCGTCCCCATGCTCTAATTCAAATCCCCGTTACGACGTTATTGAGATTATGCTCCCAGAAGTACCAACCAATAATTGAAGAATTAAACCAACTTGATGAGGATGATATAAGTTGCGATCGCGTTCTCGATTTAATCAAAGAAAGGCAAGCATTACTTAAGAAAGAGAAAGAATCGGAGTTACCAGAAAAACCTTCAATATGGCGCAGAAATTGTCGGGGGGAACGCTACGCGCAGTTTCCCCCTGTGTACGAAGATGACCAGCAGACGGGAGTATTGACCCAAAAATTAATGGATGAATATGGGTTGATTCCTCAAGCAATACTCAGAGAGGCAGTTGCTGATTTATATCAGAAGATTACGGAAGGGCAACCAGAAGAAAGTGCTGCCCCTGATGTGAATGGTGTTGGTGTGAGAGTGAATGATGATAATCATTATAGTGAATCAGTCCCACTAGTCAATCAAAGTCCAACCGTCAAAGATAAGTGGCAAGAATTGAGCGAACAACTGCAAGCTGATGTTAATGATATCGGCTTCCTTGATAATCAAACGGGCAACTTAATTGCGGAGAATTGCCAGCGATGGGAAGCAGCAGTTCCCCAAGAAAAAAGATGGAATGCCATATCGAATATAGTTCGGCATGATGCAACATCCCTCAAGCATCTTTCTAATTATGCCGTCAACCATAATCCCCAGTGGAGAGAAACTTGGGGTGCAACTTTGGCTAGCTATCACAACTTCGAGCAAGAGTTGGCATGGGTAGACACGGACGTTCGGAATGACGCTCTCGTATCAATGGGATTCGATATACCTGCTACTGTAGAAATTAAAACAGGGAATCTTCGGAACAGACAAGGTAAGGTGATCGGATTAAATGGGGAGAATATCACTCCCATCCTCGTTAAAGTTGATGGTTTCAATAATTATTTCCATTGGAGCGAGTTAGAAGTAGTAGAAGAAACAAGTAGGTTTAGGACTTATACTAGCGCCCCAGAAGCACAAGAATATTTAGAGGAACCCCAAGAGTCGGATTTAGAGTTGGAACCGACACCTCTCGACAAAGCAATTGATGTACTAATACAAGGAGATTGGGAAGATATTAGAATCATATTTAACCAGTATCCAGAAGTTAAAGGAGAAGCCTGGAATGCTCTGTATGTTGAGCAAAAACGGAGGGTGATTGATATCACTCCGGATAGTGTCAGGGTATTAAATAAAGCCAAGAAAGATGGTGTCATAGAAGAATATAAGGAGATAGCTTCGGGGGTGTATGAAATTAAGCTTCCTGGTACGTTAATATGGGAAAACCGAGCCTTCCATGAAATTGAGATATATCATCAGCTGCGTCGATGGCGAGAAAATATATCTTGCTCGGCTAATTAAGCTTTTAGTTATTGTATAAAAAAGTTTCGATAGGTGCATCCTTTTTCAAATAAAACGCTCTGGGGAGAATGAAAGTGAAAGAAATTTCTTCGTCTGACCGTTGGAACCCAGCACATTTTGGGGAAATGCCGCGTAAACTCGATTCAGATGGCAATCCTATGATTTTTTGGGATGACAGCATCGAGCCGCCAGAACCGGATGATTATGACACCTTAAGTGAATACGAAGAGGCTTGGGAGAAATGGGAACAAGAAAACTCCGACAGCTTGATTTGTGCAGCGGGATTGGAGCCGGTTTCCCCCTATCGGGAATCATCACCGGAAAAGTCAAACTATGCGGACTTTGCGAAACCGACTCATTTTGCAAACAAAGATTGCAACAACGCTTCCCCGATGTGCCAATCTACAATGACGTGTGGCACCTCCGAGTTGAAAAAGGAGAAATCGACACAATCACTGCATCGCCTCCATGTCAGCCCTTTAGTATTGAAGGAAAGCGTTTGGGAGGAGCCGACAAGCGAGACTGTATCCCCGCAGTGTTGCGACTCGTTGCCAGAATCCAACCCAAGTTCTTCTGTCTCGAAAACGTACCCGGATTATTGTCGGCTCCCCAATACCCAGGAAACGAACCCGGAACATATTTTCAACAGGTGCTCCGGCAGCTTTATGAATGCGGGTATGATGCAGAGTGGATTATTGTCGGAACATCGAGGTTTGGAACGAGGTGGTCTGGAAAAAGACTCTTACTCGTTGCCACGTCCAGGAGCTTTAAGCTGGAGTGGAAAAGGGCGACCCCCTGGCACCACCAAATCGGAAGCCAAAGCCAAGAAGTTAGGCTTAATTGGCAAGAAGGAAGTATTCAACCCCGAATGGCTAGAAATACAGTTTGGGCTGCCAATCGGATGGACATCCCCGCAGGAGTGCCGAGCGGCGACAGAGTTACTCGCGATCGCCGAGCAGCCCTTGGAAATTGTTTAGATGTACGACTCGCGAGAATCGTTTGGGAGCGAGTGCTTTATCTTTACTCACTCACAAACTAAAACTTTGACTCAAGATAAGGTGGATAATAGCAAGATAAAAAGTAATTATTTTCTATCAACAAGTCCGAGGTTTATAACAAATTTTCATACTTTTTACATCGATAAAACCGATATCCTTACATTTTCCGAAACAATGTTTGAGATATAGACATCTTCATAACTATTACCAATAATCAATAATCTCAAAATCGCTTTCTATCGAAAATTCTTCTGTAGGTGGTTCCAAATCATCCGAGTGAGAGCAAAAATAACATGATGGTGTTTCTAAATGCTTAGTATTTGTCTGATGCCAAACTGCTCTCGGAAATTCATAAATCCAATCAATTCCAGCGCTTAGATTCAAAAAACCGCTTACCATTCCATGAATTACACCAACTGCGGTGCTAGCACAAATACTATTTAACCAAAATACTGCTGGGTCATTGACTCCATCTATGTAACCGGCTTTGGCAACCATTTGATTGATTTGCATTGGTGCGGATTCTACAGCGGCTTTTTGCAAACTAATAATATTCCCGCACATCAAGCACCAACCACCACCTAAAGGAGGTATGGTGATGCGACAAAACATACGCGGTTTATTGTCTGATGGGTTAATGTCTATGTGAGTACCAAGACAAACCAAGGGGCGCATGTATTCTAATGCTAATTCCTGGGCTATCTTCCGAGAAAGATGATTATCTGTGGCTACTACTATTAAATCTGATGTTGCTATTTCTGAAGAGGCAATTTCACAATCAATTTGTGTTGGTATAGCATGTACGCAAGAACCTGTCTGATAAATCTTTTTAATTAAATGTTTTACATAATGAACTTTATTCCATCGTTGCTCAATCATTTTTTGTGTGGCTCCTGGCATACGATTGAGGTTGACTGTTTCTAATTTATCTGGGTCAATTAATACCCAATTTTTTACGCCCAATCTACCTAATAATTCGGCAAATATTGAACCTATACCACCACAACCAATTAGACTTACTTTGAGTTGATTGAGTTGTTTTTGGCAAGTTTCGCCGAATATTTTCTGTCTAGTAAACATTTGATTTTGACTGTCTAATGCAGGTTGTGTCGGATTTATTATTCCATAATGCTGAATTGTTGGTGTGTCCTGATGTTCTGTAACAGTTTCAGCATCAATATCAATCATTTCTAGATATGAATTGGAAAATATCACATTATCAAAATTATTACCTTTTCTATTCCATATGCGAAATTTAGATTTTTGTAATGACTGATTAAATACTCCAGAAATTAAACGGGGTTTTCTCTTAAAATTCTGGGTAAGAAAGCGAGAATATTCTGACTCATAATAATCATCAACTGAAGAGAATTCTGGTGCGATATCACCAACATGAGTATGGATATGAATTACGTGCAATCCTTGTTTTACGTACTTTTCTAATAAATAAGAATGGAATTGTTGTGTTAACACCAATCCGCTTGTAGATTGCATTTCGTAGCAATCTGGAAAGGGGACAATCCAAGCTTTAGGAATATAGCGAATTTTCTTTTTCGAGATTTGATGACGGTTGCAGAAGAAAAAACCAATAACCTCTTCGTTAATATCCCGACAATCTAACATATTTTGACGGAATTCTTGCCACATCTTTGGTGGTATATGTAAGCGATATTCTGTTAATTTATTATGATATATCATCTGATTTTACCTTTCATTGATTATTTTTGAAGCGTAAGTTATAGATCCTAGTCGTCGCTATTAATTGCATGACGTGCAGTAACAAATAGTGTGGCTAAATTATGCCCTTGGTTTACGTGATGGCTCGGCTTCCATGAATTTAACCATACCTCTCGATTAAATCCTCCTCCCAAACCGACGCAGTACCAATACCATCCTTCGTCACTTAAAAACGGCGCTCCGTAGTAACTCTGTCTGGTAAAATGATGGTCTCCTTCTCCAGTGGTGTTCCAAGGGTAATTAAGATAGCAACCGATGGGTGGTAGTTGGGGATAATCGGGAGGTAATAAAAACAAAACATCGGTATTGGATACCGTGAACTTCTGAGAAGATAAAGGCATTCCTTTAATTAAAATAGCTGTATATCTGACACCCTCGAATGTTTTACTTCCAACAACAACATTTTTTGCGACTTTTTCTAATAGTTTAAGTTCTGCGATTAGTCTCGAAGTTGGTTGAAATTCGTATTTATCTTGGCTAATTGTAATAGTCATCTCGATTTTAGATTTTAACAACGGATATGTTTGTGCAAGGATTTTGGATTAGTCGTAATTCAAAAAATTTAATTCTCCGAACCTTTGACTATTTTGGGTACAGTCCAGACTTTTGAACCTTCTTTGAGTGCTTCATTATTTTTCAACGGCTTAGTTCCACCAAAACCTTCTTCCATCACATCATCATTACCAATTTCTGGTAATTTTTTTCTCAATTGTTCTACTGTTATTCCTTGTGGTAAATCTACTAATTTTCCGTTAACAACTGCTCTCATTTCATCTCCTTTATGACTTGATTATGATGTATTTTTGTGTTGAATTTATATAGTTCTAATTTGATTCTCAGAAGAAACAACTTGACTCACTTCTTGATTGCTTTGTTGATTATTGGTTTGCATTGAAGATAATAGGAATAATAATCCTAAAACACTACAAACATTTATAATCACAAATTGATTAAACTGTTTACTTAATGATTCTTCGAGCAGAATACATTTTTTATCTAATTGTGTAAGACGATGTTTAATCGCATCGATTTCTTGTGTATATTTTTGGTCTTGTTTTTGACTAATATTGATGATTTCTGATTCTAACTGCTGTTGTCCTTGAACAATCAATTTTCCATTATTTGTTCGCATCGTTTTTATGACCTCATAGTTACAAACTCTTGATTGTTACTATCAATTAATCAAATATGCTTGCATTACCGATTCGATGAAATGTTTGATTACCATTTTGAGAATTGAATGAATCAAATATTTCAATTAAATCGACTACGCTATTAGCTGCATTCTTTAACTCACTACCTAAAGATTGTTCTACCGACGCAACTTCAACTCGCATTCCTCTTCTTCTGAGTTTTTCGGCTAAATAAGCAAAATCCGAATCTCCAGTTACCAAAACAACGATATCTGGTTTTACTTCTAAGGCTAATTCAATTGCATCCATTGCCATCACGACATCAATATTGCTTTCGTATTCTTCCCCTTTAGCTTTTCCTTCTTTGGTGACAACTAAAAAACCGTTATTTCTAGCCCAATAAACAAATTTTTCTTTAGCTTTTCGTTGTTCTTCAAATCTTTCTCTGGCTGGGGGTAGACCCACATAAATCACCATCTCAATCAATTCTCTGCCTTCTTTTGGGTCTGCGAGATAGTGACAGATTTGTTGCCAGTCGATTTTTCGGTTGAAGCTTTGTGCTGCTAGGTAAGTATTATCACTATCTGCAAATACTAAAACGCGACGATTTCTTAACATAGGTTTTTCCTTCGAGAAAAGGTTTTGTATTTGTATATGATTTATTAAAACCCATGCTTGGAAACAGGCGTTTCCGTAAATATGGCGGAGTGCAGAACGTTTAATTACAGGACTAAGGCTGCGTGTCACAAGACTCGGATGGTGCGTGACACAGAAGAAGCTGATTATTACGTTCAAAATTTCTCAACGTGTCACACACCCTACAATAAAAAATGTGCCAGTTGCGTAAGTCCTAAATTATATTCCGCGTATAGTGTTTCTAATTTGCAAAGTTAATCGGTTTTTATAAAAAAATATCCCCGATTAATTAAATAATTTGGGGATATTTTTCTTAGTTTCCAATTATTCCGAATTAACCCAATCGGTGGGGCGTAGATGTAGTTATTGTAGTCGGCACAGGAGGTGACGTTTCCAATTATTCCGAATTAACCCAATCGGTGGGGATGGTTTCACAGAAATAAAAATGAGAAGGGAGCCAAAGTTTCCAATTATTCCGAATTAACCCAATCGGTGGGGTCGAAGAAATAGAACCACCTTCTTGGTGGCCGTTCTAGTGTTTCCAATTATTCCGAATTAACCCAATCGGTGGGGTGTTTTTTCATGGAAATTGAAAATGCCAACAACGAAGGCGTGTTTCCAATTATTCCGAATTAACCCAATCGGTGGGGGAAATGGTGGGCAAGGCAGGGAATAGATCCCTACCGTTTCCAACTATTCCGAATTAACCCAATCGGTGGGGAAATTGAAAAAATTCAAATAAAAATCAGCGAGCAAATGTTTCCAACTATTCCGAATTAACCCAATCGGTGGGGTTAATTTGATTTCTGGTTCTTCTTACGTAAATGCTCAAGTTTCCAACTATTCCGAATTAACCCAATCGCTTCAAAGCTAGATAAATCAAGGCTTTTAAACAAAACCAGAAAATTTTTATCTAAAACCTTAGTAAAACCCACTTAAGTATTATGATATATTTTTACTTCAGATAAAAGTGATTCTACATACTTCTTACTAAAATTATAGATACTGAAATATTTGATATTAGTTTTGAGTAGAATTCGAGTTGATTATAACTTAGCGTTGGTGCGTGACGGTAAATTCAAATTATTTGGTTATGCTTGATAAATTACTTTAACCGTCACACACCCTACAATTATTTCTCATTCGCACGAACAACTCACAAATATCGCATTCAGGCGACTACGATTATATACATGAACGAGCTAGAGCGATGGTCAAAAAAGTTATGCTTCAACTTACACCTAACAAATTGCAGCAAAAAGAATATCCCATCGCTCATTTTCTCATTGGTATACCCGGTAGTGGTAAATCAACTTTTGCTAAATTACTATCACAACAAGGAAATTATCAAATTATTTCTACGGATGATATTCGTACCAAACTATACGGTGATGCGATTATCCAGGGAGACTGGAAGCAAATCGAAACTGAAGCGATTCAACGTATTTATACCAGCTTGCAAACAGGTAAAAGCATAATATATGATGCCACCAATTTCAAACGTGCGTTGCGTTTGGAATTCTTGCAAAAAGTTAAACAAAAATTAGGAACAACTCATTCCCTAGTTTGGATTGGGTGGTATTTAAACACGCCTTTGTCAACAAGTATCCGATGGAATCAAAATCGTGATCGCCAAGTTCCCGAATCAATTCTTCAAGGAATGCATGAGATTCTGCAAAACTTTCCACCGATTACCGCAGAAGGTTTTACACTGATAAATACAGTTGATATTACATCACCGAAATTTTCAGTATCAGAAATTGAAAAATTAATCAAAAAACTGCCTCGCAGTATAATTAATTCTCAAAATCGTAAAGCCAATATCACACTCCATGAATATAGCAATTTTCTTGATTTTGAAAAATTACTACATTTAATATCGTTGATTATCAAATATCCAGGTATCGGTAACTTACAAAATACGAATCCCGATTTACTTGAAAAAATCCTCGGCTACAAAGCAGAATTCAGCAGCGATATACAAGAAATCACCGCAATAGTTGCCAAAGAGCGCGGTAATATTTACGCTTGCGAAAATGCGATAAATGATAATTTAAAATATTTAGCAACTGTTGGTATTTTACCTGAATTGCAAGAATCTTCAATACCCCTCTCCTTAACAAGAACAAGGGAAAGGGGTGAGGTTAATTTACATAGTTATTCGGAACAAACAGTATTTAACAGATTAATTGGAACAATCCGCTTAATAGTTAACAATCCATATTTAAATAATAATCATGGAGGTAGCTTACCAACTCTTGCAAAATCCCTTGAAGAAGCAGGAACTATTTATAATGCCAAAAGCGAACTAGCAACCATTCGTAAAGATATCGAGAAAGTTCTCAAACCATATCAAATATTACCATCATTTCCCATGCGAAAAGGTTATTGTGCTGGAACGGGTATTCTATCCCAACAAGAACTTATTAAAGTATTTGAAATACTACAATCCCAAGCAAACAGTTTAGATGATCCCCTCGCACTAGATTTATATAATACGTTCAAACAAAAAATGTTACAGTCAAAATTTATTAACCCTAATGAAAATATATACCCAGTCAGGTCAATCACAAATAATTGCATTATAGATGAAAAATACTTACACGAAACATCACTTTTCAAAAAACTACCGTATCTAGAAGACGCAATAATTAACGGTAAATTAATCGAATTTAGTCGTTTTAGTAGTAGTGCTAAATATCAAGGAGATGCAAAAAGTTTCATTCAAGTTTATCCCCTACAAATCATATTTCATAACTTAGCTTGGTATTTGGGATATGAATGCGTAAAAGGGGAAGAAGAACCAGGTTTACTTAGATTTGAACGTTTAGATAGATTATTTTTAGGTAATCTCCAAAATCAATCTCGTTCTCGTCAACAACAAGAAAAAGCACTCGAAAATTTACACAAACTTATCCAAGGAGGTGCTGGAATATTTTTAGGAAATAGCGTTACCAATCAACAAAAATTTCTCAGTTCTGATAAAAAAGCTCGCTCGCAAGCTTGCGTTACAGTTGAACTATGGTTTAACTATAAAATCTATCATTTTATTACCGAAGGACCTAAAAGATTTAGCAAAATCAAAATGGCTCGTCCCAAATCTAGCCCAAAAGTTAATTTACCTAAATCAATATTTTTCTGGGATGAACCAACAGAAGATAAAGATTTCCCCAATCGTTTTCAAGTTATTTTAACAAAATGGTCATTACAAGACTTTGATCTTTGGAGATGGATAATAGGTTTTGGTGAAAATGTGAAAGTTATCAAACCACCAGAATTAGTTGAAAAAATCAAACAAATTGGTCAGGGAATTGCTGATAATTATTGATAATAATCTGCTTGTATTATTCAAAAATAAATCTATAATAAGTTTTCTTTTTTATCAATTAAAAATTAGATATAAGATACAGGGTTTAACAAAGCATCTCAATTGTTCGCAATTTCGCAACTATTTACCTGTAAATCTTCATTCATTCTTTTTACCATGAATAAAACATTCTCCAACATTGCGCTTGTAACCATTATGCTTGCAAATATCAATCCAGTGTTTGCAGTCACTAGCACAGAATCATCAAAATCAGAGCTAGACTATCAATTAAAGTCCGAAGAGATTCTTGTCGCACGATTTCCCCGTATTTTCAAAGATATTATTAACGATGCTGATGACATACATCGAAAAATAGATCGCATGAGAAACCGTGAGGAACCGATATGAGGTGTACCTCACTCGGGTGAAAAAGGCTGTATTTTACGGCTCACGCCGATTAAGAAGTGAAGTCTGTAAAATCAAAGATTTTAAAACATGAAAACACCACGAGAAATAACCAGCGAGCTAAAGCAATTTTATGGTTCAACTACTCTCTACAAACACTGGCTCAACTTGAAATATACAGAGGGTATAAAATACTTAGCTCACGAAACTAATTGTTACTGGTTATTGGATGCGATCGCCTCACATCAAACAAAGAAATTGCTGTCAGATCCAAGACTACGAGACTTTCAAATTTGGCATTTAAAAATCAAAGATAATTCCGGCATTTTGATATGCGAATGGGATACCAATCAAGAAGTTTTACGCCAAGAAATAGAATATACAGATTTTCCATTAAGCCATATAAAAGTTTATTTGGTTGAAAAAGTCCTAATGCTTCCAAACGAATACTAAGACGCATCAAAAATTGTAGTTGTAAGGAGAAAATTATGGTTCAAGCGATTGGTTCAGAACAGGCATTCGTCACAAACTTAGAACAATTCATGACGAAAGCTGACAAATTTATCAAAATTTATTACTCAGGTGTCAGCGACGAAAATCATGTGAAAGAAATGATGCAAGAACTTAAAAATCTAGTATTAGACACAGACTTGCAGCAACTAGAAATTGATTATCAGCACAACTGTGAAATCAAGGATTTGATGGCAGATTATCATGATTCATCTTGGTGCTGATTACCGAAACTTAACGTACTGTAACACCTCAATATAAAAGAGCTTACGCTCAATAGACAAATGAAGTAATTAGGAATATCTGTCTTATGGCTACACGTAAATCCTCTACACCAAACTTTCAAGCAATTGATGATTCCGTTCTCGGCGAGTATTCTGTTAGCAATTATTCAGAGCGGCTGTACTCAAAAGTATACTACTCGATTCGTTCTTTATGTGGACTGCTTGCCAAACGTAGTTTTCAAGATTTTAATTGGGATATATTCAAAGAACGGTTTGCCTCGGATTTTGGAAAAGTTGAAGAACAGCGATTCTCTCTCGAACAACTACTCGAATTCACTAGTCGTAAATTCGGTAAAACACTCGAAGATTTGGTGGTGCTAAATCAATTATCCTGGCAGCGCAGACGTGAATATGCGGAGCGCGTAAATGCAAACGTTAGTCCTCAAATAGAAGCCGAGAATTAATACTGGCATTACAAACAAAATCAGAAGGGGGATAAAGAAGATTTTATTCCCCTTTTTTATTGTCGTAAATAAGTTCAAATTCATCATCAACTTTAACACTTTCCTTTTACGAATTATTTCGGTGATATCTATGGCAGAAGTTCTTGATAAACCCCAATTTCAAATACTTACTCATCCAAAAACTGGAGTTAAAACCGGAAGAATTTACTTTCCTGCACTGTTCTTAGTTGATTATCACGAAATCATTGTTCAATGGCTCCAAAGACGAGAGTTAATCTTTGATGAACGACATTTGAAGCAATACCCAGATGGCTCGTTTCGACTATATTTCAGGACGACGAATTCTTTAGAAACTGAATATTTACAGCTAGTAAAACCCCTCACGGGGAGTAAAAAATAGTAAATTTCAGTAATAGCGGTGAAACAACTTATGAAATCAAAATATCGCAACTTTCTAGCTGATGCGAGCAATCAAGATTTAGCTATTCCTCATTTTCAACCGATAATATCTCAAGTTCCGGAACCAGATAAAATTAAGCATACCTTGACTGGCTCAAGCAAAGCGGTAATTGGAACAATTAGAGTTTTACATCAACTTGGTTATGCAAATACACGCGATTGGACTCCATTGTTACCAACTTCTAATCCGGGAGAGGTAATGAGTATTTTGATTCGTACAATTACCGTGCAGTAGCGTTTCTTTTAAATAGCGTCTCCCCTCCAAGGGGAATTTTTTTTGTTCACTTTTCTACAGAAATTAGGAATTTGTATAAAACCATTCTGCTACTAGTACAACACGGCATAAATAGGACTACCATCTTAAATAAGCGAAAAGCTTATGGTATAAGTGTTTTTACTTTTATCTTTTGACTTTTTATTTCCGCGCAGCGGTACTAGTATTTTTACTGATAAATTCTTGACTAAGACAACAGAAAGCTTAAAACCTATTCGGGAATAGTTACTGATATAAATGAAGTATACAAATATATCGATTTTAGTAAAAAACTAATGAAAAACAAAAAAAATTGGTTAGTTGGTGGAATTATCTGCATCATTATTGGCACGGGAGTACAACCCTTCATTAATCGTGCATTTGCTCAAACAACACAACCGAAAACACCGCTTGAAAATCAATTATCGCAAACTTTGCCTAAATCCCAAATAAAATTAATTACTCCAGGCGCACAACCGCGTCAAAGATTACGTTTTACTCCTCAAGCGGGACAAAAAGAAACTGCCGATATGCGAATGGATATGGGTATGTCCATGTCCATAAATGGTAATCCTGCACCGGAGTTCAAAATACCAGGAACCAGCTTAAAATTAAATACAATCGTAAATACTGTAGAACCGAATGGCGATATTTACTATGATTTTTCATATGATAATGTTGATATAGTCGGAGAAAGTAACCTACCACCAAGCGCTATTGAAGGTATGCGTAGTGAAATCAAAAAAATGGAAGGTTTAAAGGGAAATGTAATTGTTGATAATCTGGGACAGACGAAATATGGATTGCGCTACGGGAAGATTTATCAAATTTGACGGCTCTATGGCACAAACCTGTCATGATTTAGAGAAGAATGAAGTTTGTTACCCTAAATTTCCCGACGGTGCAGAATTAATTGTTTATCGCGGTCCCACTGCTAATTCCAATACTGTAGACGTTTACATCAATCGTCATTTACCTGAAGAACCCCACGATATTGGCACAATTAAAATGTCACCTCAAGGATTGAAGCATTCGCTATCCGATTGTGACGGAGATAGAATGGCGATCGCCTTATCATCCGACTTCCCTCATACAGCAGAAGAGATTAAACAAAAGCAACTCAAAGAAAACCGTTATGAAGAGATTATAAAACCAGAAAAGAAATCATATACAGGTTCTTTTGAGCAAATAGCATTAGATGCGATGGAAAATAAAATTGGTGTGGTTGCCAATTTATGCATGAAAGGAATTGCTCTTGAGAATGAGTGTGTCTCAATTCCGCCTAAAGAAGCTGGTAAATTCATTCAAGATATTTCCTGCGCTGCTGTAAAAATGTTAAAAGCCGAAAATCATCATGCTCACTCAATTCAATATCCAGAAAATCTCAGAACGCAAATAGTTGAATTAGCACAGCTATGTCAATCAGAAACACAAAATCAAATTTTAGCTCTAATCCCCGAATCAAAAATTGAAAACCTTTTAGAAAAAATTGGTAAGTTTTATCATGATGTCGTAGGAACTTTAGGAGGACAATTACAAATTGAAGTTGACAGAGGTAAAAGTGCCAACCGTTCCGACCCAAACATAGTTAATGCCTGCAATAATATTACCAAAAGCTTTGATGTTGCTCCGTGGGTTGAAGAAAGAAAATCGAGTGAAGTCTATACTAAAAAAACAATGAATATCAAAGGTCACGGTGCTATTGACAAGATGGCAACAATGACCAATCAAGCATTCGCACAAAGCGCAATCGTACCGCGTTCAACTCAACAGTTTCAAACGTTTTTTAAAGGAGTTGAATTTACACCCGCACAAAAACAAAAAGCAGTAAGTATTAAGAAAATATACGATTCATTGATTCGTCGAGCAATTCATATCAGTAAAGAAGTTAAACAAGCACCGGGTTTAAAAATCGTTGCAACCAATCCTCAAGGTAGTCAAATAGAAATTGTTGGTTTAGCTCAGAAAAAACATCCGAATATTTTTGATAACCGAAAACTCAATATTGCACTTGTAGAAAACAAAACAGAATTCAATAAATGGATTGCCATCGCACCTGTATTTGACGAACATGGAAATCCAGCTTTGAGAAGTAATGGTAAACAGCAGCGCAAGCACCTGGGGTATATTTCCGAAACTTCTTTACAGCAGTTCCAAAGTAGCATCAAGTCATTCACAGAATTCAATAATTTAACCCAAAAAATTGAACCAGGATTAACACCCAGTCAAGTTCGAGCAGCTTTTAAACAAGTCAAAGAGTTTGCGATTACAACTCGTGAAAGTATTCCTGATTCAGAAAAAGAAGCAGTTGCAGCTGCAATGTGGCAAATATCAACAGCGAGTAAAGATGATGCACAATACGGCTTTAAAAAAACATCAGCTGCGTTCGCTGTATTTGGAGAAGAAGTAATCGGAAGACTAGAACAACTGCAATTTACCGAATTTGCAATTGTGGGAACCCATAAACCCTGTAACGAGCATTTAGGACGTAAATGGGTAGGAGAAAAAGTTGAATGTACTATCGAACAAGCCCCAGACCCTGCAAATCTAACACAAAATAAACGTTGGTTAGTAGCTGAAGATAAGAAATTAGGGGTATTTCGTAGCGAATCAGCACAGTTACCTATCGGTACTTCCTTCACAGCAGAAATCACATCTCCAGCGAGCGCATCGGTTATTGTTACGAGTAGCAAAGGTAATCAACTGAAGGTAGGACAGTTGAAAAAGTATGAAATATCAAACAGAGAATGGAAAGGGGAAGAACGGACGATAACAATTAAAATCTCAAACGTTGGAAAGGCAATTAAACCAATAGCTTTAATTGACGATAAACCTTTAGGCGAAATTGATAAAGAATCATTCAAACTATTAAGCGAGAAATTAAATGCAAGAGGTATTAAAGTCGAAAGTTTTAAGTTTGAAGGAAAACTGGAATCATCACCTGCTACTATTGCTCATATAAAAGTTGACTCCCAAACAGTTCGATATCCGTACATTTTGACAGCAGAAGAATTTTTACTTACAGATAAGAAAATAAGTTTATTAGATGAATTAAAATCAATTCTCAATGAAATTTATCAAGAGAAAATTAATCAAGTTTTACTGCATGATGACGAAGCATCTTTAGGTGTATTAGCAGTTAAAAATGAATATTTTGAATCTTTTTTACAAGAAAAGAATATAGACACAGAAATTTTTCAACAGTTATCTAATGAAATTGATAAAAAATTTGGTGTTGAGAGCTTGATTGGTATTGCCAATAAAGAGAATATTGAAGAACTTTACTTTTGTGTCACCGTACCTACAGAGGTTTCAGAGCAGAAAACAGCAGCTAGAATAAACGATAATTTAAACTTTCCGCTACAGTACGACCAGTTGCAAGATGGACGAAGAACTAAATTCATCGCAATTGAATTGAATGAATTACAACAGTTGATTAATCAAACTGAAAGTCAAACAAAACAGTCAACCACGCAACTAACTGAAGTTAAAGCGATTAATGAAAAAGTAAGCGATGTTAAAAATCACATCGAAAGAGATATTAGCGCAACAGTTTCTGGGGATGCTCCTCTGAAGGTAAAACGCGAAGAATGGGAAAAACAGATGCTAAAACTTGCTCTTGCGAGTTTAAAAGAAAATTCCGCGAATGCTGGTGAGGAGATACAAACAGCAACTTTTGGAGATGATAAATATCGCGTTATTCATCATGTACCTTCAGAAATGCTGCGGATTGTTGATGAGGAGAGTCATCGCGGAACTTTATATAAGGTGCAGAAAGGGAAACCCGTACAGGTATGCAAGTTTACTGAGGATGAGAAGAGAAGCTTTGAGAATGACGCTACGCAGCAGAAAGGTTTGCAGCAAGGTTAAAATTCCATCTGCTATATATTTATTGTTTGAATTTGCGATCAATCAGATTCGGGAGACGAAGAGATATTTTTACTGACTCTAGCCTCTTATGATGATATTTATTAACAATCTTAGAACAATAATTATGGTTTGCAGCATCAAAGCCTTGCTCTTACCCGTATTGTAGGTAATTCAGATGGTTCCAGATTCGCACTGTTAAAAGCTTTTCTTAATACCATATGACTTACACCAGCTAAGAAAGGCTGTAGCTCGGATGCTAGCTTTTCCCCGCAATTAAATATCGATTCCAATTTATTGTTGTATGCTTAGTCAAAATTTTGTGCAACTTCACTTACAATTAAATAAAATATGCTTAAAAATCTTTATGAATTCATTCTCCGAAGTAACATCACAACCTAAAAGAAGCGTAAATAGTGAAATATTTGTAAACGTTATTGTTAAACAAGATCAAAATGGGAAAACGATTGCGACTGTTCTGGGTTTACCTGAGTTACAAGTTGAAGCAAGCGATAAAGTAACAGCCTTAGCCCAACTTAAGCAACAAATAGACACTCATTTGGCTGGAGCAGAAATTATTTCTTTACCTATTAAATTACCATCTCATGAACAAAAAAACCCCTGGATAGAAATGGCTGGAGTTTTTAAAGATGACTCACAATTTGAACAAATGCTTGAAGCTATCGAAAATTATCGACATGAATTAGATAAAACTATAGAAGAAGATTCTTCGCAAGAATAAGATAATATTTGTCTAGGTATAAGCAAATGAAGTTATGGGTGCTTGATACTGACCATGTTTCCCTATTACAAAGAGGTAATCGGGTTGTTATTAGTAAAGTCGCTACTATTAATCCGTCAGATATTGCAGTAACAATAATAACTATTGTTGAGCAGATGTACGGTCGCTTAGATATGATTAAACGAGCAAAATCAAAACAGGAATTAGTCACGAGCTACGCTTTATTAAGAGAAACATTTAATCGTTTATGTCTAGCTAATATTCTTGATTTTAATGATGCCGCATTTGATACCTATAATGAACTGCGTGCAGCTAAAATTAATATTGGTACGCAAGATTTAAGGATTGCAAGCATTGTACTTTCTGTCAATGCTACGGTGGTAACGCGCAACCGTAAAGATTTTGAAAAAATTCCTGGTTTAAAAATTGCAGATTGGTCGATACTTTGAGTTCCGAAGAGCGGTGTTATAACAATCATTACGGCTATGCTACTAAAGTATATAATTCGCTTCCATCTGATTTTTCAACTGCGGGTTAGCAATCAAACCTTGAACGAGATTTGGCTCAACTGTTCCCATGAAAAATACAGATGATATTGCCTCAGAAATATCTTTTACACTGGGCTGTGGTGACTTGACGTATTCTATTAACTCTTGCCAAGCCTTAATTTGCCGCATCTAAATACTAATCCTGACTGCTGCAAAAGCTTTGTATGCATTTCTCGCTTGTTCCTTACTGTATTTACCTGACTCAAATACGTAATATTCAAGCACAGTTGACACAGCTAAATCGGGGATTCCTACAGAAGACCATGAGATTTGTTCCGCAGCATCAAAGCCATGTTCTATAAGCTTTGTAGCCAATGGAGAAGGTGACTGTTCCGCACTTATAAAAGCTGCTCTGAGGGATTTATCATCGACCCCAGCTAGTC